>JAYSVR010000215.1:0-20635 GCA_043718445.1 Acidobacteriota bacterium
GGAGTGCGGAGTGCGGAATTGCCGCCCTAAACTCCGCACTTCGCACTCCGCACTCCGCACTCAAGAATGCCCTTAAATCGCAAAGACCTCTTAGGCATCGCCGACCTCTCAGTCGAAGAAATCAATTTGATTCTCGACACGGCTGAAACGTTCCGCGACATCAATACGCGGCGCATCAAGAAAGTGCCGACGTTGCGCGGCAAGACCATCATCAATCTTTTTTTCGAAGCCTCGACGCGCACGCGCACCAGCTTCGAAATCGCGGGCAAGCGGCTGTCGGCGGATACGATCAACATCACGGCTTCGGCTTCGAGCGTAACCAAAGGCGAGACGCTGATTGACACGGCGCTCAACCTGCAAGCGATGCTGCCCGATGCGATTGTGATTCGGCATTCGTCATCCGGCGCTCCGCACGCCATCGCCAAAATCATTCCCGCCGCCGTCATCAATGCGGGCGACGGCGCGCACGAACACCCTACGCAAGCCTTGCTCGATGGTCTCACGATTCGCCAGCACAAAGGCCGCATCGCCGGACTCAAGATCGCCATCATCGGCGACATCCTGCACAGCCGCGTTGCCCGTTCTAACGCGCACCTGCTTTCCAAACTTGGCGCACACGTCGTGCTGGCAGGGCCGCGTACTCTGTTGCCGCTGGGACTCGAAAACCTGCTGCCGCCTGCTGCGGGTTCCGTCACGTTTGCGACCGACATCAACGCCGCAATAACCGACGCCGATGTCGTGATGATGTTGCGCATTCAGATGGAGCGGCAAACCGGCGGCTTTTTCCCTTCGTTGCGCGAGTATTCGACTTACTTCGGACTCAACCGCCGCCGCCTCGAACTCGCCCATTCCGACGTAATCGTGATGCACCCCGGCCCCATCAATCGTGGCGTAGAAATTGATTCCGACGTAGCCGATGGGCCTTATTCATTGATTCTCGATCAGGTGAACAACGGCGTTTCGGTAAGGATGGCGGTGTTGTATTTGCTGGCGGGAGGTGAATAAGGGTGAAGCGGCAACAGATACGTGGTGGCATCTTCGCGGCAAAACCGACCGCTATTTATCATCCGCAGGGTGAGTTGCTTGGGCAGGAGCAGGCTGATTCTTGTGTGGCGGCTTGTTGTCGTATGCTGCTGTTTGATTACGCACCGCACTTGCGAAAAGAACGGTGGTATTCAGAAAGTTCGCTGCGATCTGAACTGGAAACCACTGCGCAAGGTTCGACCATCGCTTTGGCTGTCAGAGTGTTGCAATCAGGCGGCATCAAGCATTCCTATCACTATCGCTGCGATGTAACACCGGAGCAATTAAGCGAGGCCACTCAATTCCATCCTGCGATTGCCATTGTGCATACGTCCGGTTATCTGGGGGCGCACGCAATCATTATTGATGGAATGGATGCAGTGAAAGTGTTGATTCGTGACCCTTTGCCAGAACGCATTGGGAGCGCATACGCGCTATCTTTATCTGAGTTTTTACCGGTCTGGCTCAATCCCCAAACTGGGTGCGGTAAGGCGGTAGTAGTGCTAGAGTAAGGCTTATGAATACGGAACAAATAACTATCGAACAGGCTTGGCCGCTTGCCGACCGCGAAATTCAACGGATTGTTCGCACCGCGCCAGAGCTAAAAGGTTACGACTTCAAACCGACGCATTACGCGCGCGAAAACGACACTTGTTGGGTCTTTTGTGCGGCCTCTGACCAGCTCATCGAAGAAGGTTATGTGCCGGGTGCCGTCTTCGCCAGCGTAGACAAAACGGATGGACACGTTTGGAGCGATGAGGAGTTTGAGCGATACGCGCAAAAAATGAACGCTCGCAGAACCATTCAACAACCAGAGGCGGTCGCCGCTTAACTCTTTTCCCAATCAAGCCATGTCATCCCTGCTTATTCTTAACGGCACTCTCATTGACCCTTCGCAACAACTCGAAGCGCAACGCGACCTGCTCATTCGTGACGGCAAAGTCGCAGCCATCGGCGAAAGTCTATCTGCTGAAAACGTAGAAACATTCGACGCGACAGGCTTGATCGTCGCGCCCGGTTTTATTGACCTGCACGTACACTTGCGCGAGCCTGGGTTTGAATACAAAGAAACCATCGAGTCGGGCGCGCGGGCGGCGGTGGCGGGCGGTTTCACGTCGGTGTGTTGTATGCCCAACACGAAGCCGGTCAATGACAATTCGTCGGTGACGAATTTCATGCTCGACCAAGCGCGCAAGGCGGGACTGGCGAATGTGTTTCCGATTGGCGCGATTACGCAAGGCTCGAAGGGCGAACACCTCGCCGAGATCGGTGAGATGAAAGCGGCGGGCATCGTTGCCATCAGCGATGACGGCAAGCCGGTGCTGGATTCGGGCATCATGCGGCGCGCGATGGAATACGCCACCGATTTCAACCTGCCCGTCGTAGACCATTGCGAAGATTGTTGCGGCGTCAAAAACTGGGCGATGCACGAAGGCGAATACTCCGCGCTGATGGGTTTGCGCGGACTGCCCGGCATTGGCGAAGACCTGCACGTAGCGCGCGATTTGATGCTGGCTGAAATCACCGGCGCGCAGATTCACATCGCCCACATCTCGACGGCGCGTTCGGTCGAACTGGTGCGGCAGGCCAAAGCGCGCGGGCTGCGCGTTACCTGCGAAGTCACGCCGCATCATTTCGTTTTGAGCGACAAAGACGTTTACAGGAGCAGCTACAATACGAATTTCAAGATGGCTCCGCCGCTGCGCGCGCAAGCCGATGTCGAAGCGATGCTCGAAGCGCTGCGCGACGGCACGATTGACGCGATTGCCACCGATCACGCGCCGCATCACGCCAACGAAAAGATGCTCGAATTCGATCAGTCGCCCAACGGCATTACGGGACTTGAAACGGCTGTCGCGTTGACGCTTGATCGCCTCGTGCATCGCGGCGTCATCTCGTTAAGCCAAATGGTAGACCTGCTGTCTTGCCGTCCCGCGCGCATCTTCAATCTGACCGAACGCGGCACGTTGGAGATCGGCGCAATCGGCGATGTCACGATTTTCGATCCGAACAAAACCACTAAAGTAGATGCGGCGAAAGGGCAATCCAAAAGCCGCAATACGCCGTTCGACGGTTGGGAACTTACCGGCGCACCCGTCGCAACCATCGTGAGTGGGCGCGTGGTTTGGCGCGGCTGAACGTTTTATTTTCCATTTTCCATTTTCCATTTTAGATTTTTTATTTGTCATTGCTGCGGCGTCACTCGCAGGCAATAGCAAATGAAAAATCTAAAATGGAAAATGGAAAATTTCCCCCTCACCAATCAACCTACAAAACTTAACTTGAAAGGAAGCACTATGTCTGCTGCCGCTGTAGTTGAACCGGTTGTACCTTCCGCTCTGCAAAACGAATTCGCAGGCACTTCGTTCGTCGTGCGCCTCGCGTCGCTCGATGCTTATCGCGGCTTCGTGATGTTGTTGATGATGGCCGAAGTGCTGGAATTCACTGACATCGCGCGCGCCTTGCCTGGCAGCGGATTTTGGAGCTTTCTCTCGTGGCATCAGTCGCACGTTGAATGGATCGGCTGTTCGTTGCACGACCTGATTCAGCCTTCGTTTTCTTTTTTGGTAGGAGCCGCCCTGCCGTTCTCGCTCATCAGTCGTCAGCGCAAAGGCGAAGCGAAAGCCGCGATGGTGGCGCACGCTTTTCGCCGTGCGTTGATATTGATTCTGCTCGGCATCTTCCTGCGTTCAACCGGACGCCCGCTCACTTATTTCACTTTTGAAGACACACTGACGCAGATCGGCTTGGGTTACGGCTTTCTGTTTTTGCTCGGCTGGCATTCGCTGCGCACGCAATGGATCGCGCTGGCCGTTGTGTTGGTCGGTTACTGGCTGGCCTTCGCGTTGTATCCGGCGTCACCCATTGGGCCCGCCGGATTCGACACCACGACAGTTGGCGTCCCTGCCGACTGGCCGCATTGGTTGTCGGGCTTCGCCGGGCATTGGAACAAGAACACCAATCTCGCCGCGCGCTTTGACCTATGGTTTTTGAATCTGTTTCCGCGCGAAAAGCCTTTTGCTTACAACGGTGGCGGATATTTGACGTTGAGCTTTATCCCTACGTTGGGGACGATGATTTTGGGGTTGATTGCGGGCGGCGTGTTGCGGTCAGAGCGTTCGCATCGTGACAAGGTGCGTTGGTTCGTGATTGCCGGATTGATCGGACTGGCTTCAGGCTGGCTCATCGGAGCGTTAGGCCTTTGCCCTGTCGTCAAACGCATCTGGACGCCGAGTTGGGTCTTGTTCAGCGGCGGTTGGTGTTTCTTATTGCTGGCCGGATTTTACGCCGTGCTGGATTGGCAAGGCTGGCGCAAGTGGTCGTTCCCGTTGTTGGTCATCGGGATGAATTCGATTGCGGCTTATTGCATCGCCGAACTCTTTCGCGGCGCGCTGAGGGATACGTTAAAAACACATCTGGGACAGCACACCTTCAAGCTGTTGGGCGAGGCTTATGAACCGTTGCTGCTGGGCGCAGGCGTATTGCTAGTCTCTTGGCTCATCTTGTTGTGGATGTATCGGCGAAAGATTTTTCTACGCATTTGAACTAACGAAACGGTTAGTGGCCTTTGCGAACCCAATCAAATTGGTTATGCGATATGCGGCGATGAGCTATACCGAAAGGGATACTCGCGCCGCATTATTATTTTGGGCGGTTCGTTTGATGGGCGAAGGATGGCGCTAAGTCCTGCTATTTATCCAATTGGCAACTTTCTTGCTTTGCTGTTGTGCCGTTGGCGGGCTATGGCACGAAGCTCGCCTTAGTGAGTCACGTAAACGCGAAAGCGAAAAGTTGAAAAATGAGATTGAGAGAAAAAGGTTACGGCGGCCACAAGCTGCCTCAGGAGGACAAACGTTATGTTGAATCTGAAAATGGTGAAAAACAGTTTATTGATGGCTTTGACGTTGGGTGTATTGATGACGGCAACGATGGCTGAGACCGCGTTGGCTGGTGACAAGAAGAAAAATAAACGAGTCGTTGTGGTGAACAACTATTACGACGACGATGATTACGATGATCGTGACTATCGCAACAATCGCCGCTGCCGCGATTGTGATTACGACGACGATGATTATTACCGCAGCAATCGCCGTAACTCGACCAAGAAAGTGGTTCGTGACGTAGGCATCGGGGCCGCCATCGGCGCAGTCGGCGGTGGATTACTCGGCGGCAAGAAAGGCGCTTTGATTGGCGCAGGTATCGGAGCCGCAGGCGGATACGCGGTGAACCAATCGCGCAACAATCGCCGCCGGTGGTAAGCCGATAAAACACAACTGAATAAACACACTGTCAGGCGCTGGAGATTCGCTCCAGCGCCTTTGTCGTTTTTAGCGAACCTCGCCTTGTATTCTTTCCGATAGTCGAGCTACGCTGCGCGCGCCCACGGCAGCCCCATATCAAGACACACAGAACTCGGCGTATCCATTTACGCAGCCCCTTAACTTCGCACTATCAGGAGGAACGCAGTCATGCAGCAACCAATCAGGCAGCGACTAACCATTCGAGCCATTCTTTTGCTCGCCTTAGCTTTCTCTTTCACGTGGTGGACCGGCAGCGCTCAGCAAGCCAACGGCGTGTTGACGGGTACGGTGAAAGACCCGAACGGCGCGGTCGTCACGAATGCACAAGTCACTGTGCGCAATGACGCGACGGGTGAATCGCGCAATATCACGAGCGACGGACGCGGCGCTTTCAAATTCGAAAAACTCGCGTTGGGAAAATATACGGTGATCGTCACGCGGACGGGTTTCAAAAACGCCGAGACGGTTGTGACGATTGAAGCGACGCCCGTCACGCTGGAAGTAAAACTGGAAGTCGCTGAAACCCGCGTCGAAATTGGGGTCGCGGCCAAAGGTTCGGTGCTGCCCAACACCGACCCTAACTATCGCGCGTTGCGTGACAGCGATTTGAAGGAAGCCTATGAAGTCACCAATCTGACGCTCAAACGTGATGTCGGTACGTTCACGCTCAAACAGGGCACGGTCAGCTTTTTGCCGGAAGTGTTAGGCCGCAAAGCCATCGCCGTATTTGTCGGCGACGGTGAATTCACGCTGAAACCTTTCTTTGAGCCGGAAGCCAATTACCTCAAGCTCGTCACCGACAAGTCTGAATTCGCCGAGCTATTTGATCGAGTGGTGTGGTGCTTCACCGATGAGACTTACAGCGAGATCAAGCAGGCCGGTAAGCCCGCCAGTCCCGATGCGCGCGCACAAGACTTGCTCAAAGATTATCGCGGACGTTTGCATCGCAACACCGACACGCCCCGCAGCATGATCGAATCGTTTATCACGGGCGAAGACGTGGAAAACGTCGAAGCCGGTTTATTGGCTGAGTTGTATAACCCCAAACGCCCGCCTTCGTTCAGCGCCTATATTTTCGGGCGCAAGCACAACGACCTGCGGTTTTATGTGCATCCGTTCGGAGCCTTCCCCTCCATTCTTTCGCCCGAAGAGGTCGGATTGATCAACGTTGATGTGCAAGGCAAAGAAGAAGCCGTGCTTTACCTTTGCCACACCGAAGCCGAATTCAAAAAAGGCACGGCCAACAATGAAGAAGACAAGCGTTTGATAGACGCCGAGCATTACCAAATCGAAACCGCGATCACCGGCGAAAAGCTGACCGCGACGGCAGAGCTTCGTTTCAAGGCGTTATATGACGGCGAGCGCGTATTGCGGTTTGGATTGTTGCCAACCTTGCGTGCCACGAGAGTTGATTTTGGCGGTGCAGAAATTCCTTTCATTCAGGAAAAACGCAATGAAGACAGTGCGTTTTTTGCCATCCTGCCGACGGGTACGAAAGCGGGAGAGGTTTATAAAATCAAGATCGAATACGAAGGGCGCAAGGTATTGTCAGACGAAGGCGGCGGCAATTTCGCGGTTGGCGCGCGCACGAGTTGGTATCCAAGCGTCAACGCTTTCAATGACCGCGCGACTTATGACCTGACCTTCAAAGTGCCGAAAAAATATACGCTGGTTGGCGTAGGCAAAAAGGTGAAGGAGTGGACAGAAGGTGATTTTGCCGCTTCGCAATGGGTGTCTGAAGTGCCGCTGGCAGTGGCCGGGTTTAATTATGGACAGTTCAAAAAGAAAGAGTTGACCGATGCGGATACGAAATACCTGATTGAAGGTTACGCGACCAGCAATCTGCCTGATTACCTGCGCGGAGCAGAAGAGATCGGCGGCATGTCACCCGTCGTGTTGTTGGATAAAGGAATGATCGAAGCGCAAAACTCGATACGTATTTTCACGCATTGGTTTGGCCCCGCACCTTACGGACGCATCGCCATCACGCAACAGCCGCAACCGTTTTTTGGGCAATCGTGGCCGACGCTGGTTTACCTGCCGATCATGTCGTTTTTCGATTCGACCTAACGCTGGCGATTGATGGGCGGCATTTCGAGCGGCCTCAATGCTTTCATTCAAGAAGTGACGCCGCATGAAGTCGCGCATCAATGGTGGGGCCACATCATCGGTTGGGCTTCTTATCACGATCAATGGCTATCAGAAGGTTTTGCCGACTTTTCAGCGAGTTTGTATCTGCAAACGACTGAAAAACAGCCCGATAAATACCTGACGTTTTGGAAGCGCAATCAGGAACAGATTCTCAACAAGAACGAATTCGGCAAACGTCCGAATGATGCTGGCCCGATCTGGATGGGGCTGCGCTTGAATACGTTTAAGACCCAACGGGCTTACAACAACATGGTTTATCCCAAGGGCGGCTATGTGCTGCACATGCTGCGCTGGCTGATGTATGACCGCAAAACCAAAGACGAAAACTTCAAGACGATGATGCGCGATTTCGTCAAAAGCGAATTCAATCGCAACGTCTCGACCGAACGGTTCAAGTTTTATGTCGAAAAACACATGACGCCTGCGATGGATTTAGACGGCAACAAGCGCATGGACTGGTTTTTTAACCAGTGGGTTTACGGCACTGAGGTTCCGCGCTATCGGCTGGATTACACGTTGACCGAAGCCGACGGAAAGCCTTTGCTGACCGGCAAGGTGACGCAGAGCGAAGTCTCGCCTAATTTCAAAATGAGCGTGCCGCTTTACCTCGATTTCGACGGCAACATCGTCCGTCTGGGCGAAGCGCGCGTGACAGGCAACAGCACGACGCCGGAATTCAAAATCGCGCTGCCGCAAAAGCCCAAGCGCGTCTTGATGAATTACCATTACGACGTGCTGGCTTCGGAAAGTTTGGTCGTAGGGAAATAAGGGCGGCTATTCAATCTCGCGGCGACTAATGGCACAATGCGTTCAGCGTGTTGTGCCATTTCTGTTTTTAGTAGGAGCATCGAAAGTGAAACATCATAAGTTGGCTGAGATTCCCGAAGAGCAAGTTACCGACTTGTTCAGCCGCCGCTTTTTCACGGGCGAAAAATTAACAATGGCTTTCTTGACGATCAAGCAAGGCGCGGTCGTGCCGTTGCATACGCACGAGAGCGAACAGTTCAGCTATTGCATCAGCGGTTCATTGCGCTTTGTGATTGGCGGCGAAGAGCTGATCTTGCGCGCAGGCGAACTGGTTGAGATTCCTCCGTGGGTTCCGCACGAAGCCGTCGCCGAAGAAGATTTCACCGGCATAGATGTTTTCGCGCCGATCCGCGAAGACTGGGTCAACGGCACTGACGATTACCTGCGGCGCAAATAAATTTTGTATCGCAACCTGTTAGGTTGCGTAGCCTCACGCGAAGAACGCACGAATGACAAGAGACCTATTCATCAAGAAAAAAAACTGCGGGCTGCTAACGCTGGCGTTCACTTTGTGTTTGACGGTTACAGCTAACGCGCAACCTTACGAGCCGAACTGGACATCGCTCGAACGGCGCGCGACGCCCGCGTGGTTTGACGAAGCCAAGTTCGGCATCTTCATTCATTGGGGCGTTTATTCAGTACCCGCGTGGGGGCCGAAAGGCACTTATGCCGAATGGTATTGGCGGCACGCCGAAGCAGGTCGCACCAACACATTGAGCAAGCCTGAGTTCCGCCCGTTTTGGGAATATCATCAGCGCGTTTATGGCGCGGGTTTTCAGTACCGCGATTTCGCACCGGAATTCAAAGCCGAACTTTTTGACCCCGATCAATGGGCAGATTTGTTTGCGCGCGCCGGAGCGAAATATGTCGTTCTGACTTCAAAGCATCACGATGGCTTCACGCTGTGGCCGAGCGCGCAAAGCGAGAACTGGAATTCGGTCGCTGTCGGCGCGCGCCGCGATTTGGTGGGCGACCTGAGCAAGTCAGTCAAAGCGCGCGGCTTGAAAATGGGGTTGTTTTATTCGCTCTATGAATGGTTTCACCCTGATTACCGCGAACGCATCAACAGCGACGCCGACCAGCAGAGTGTGCAGCGTTATGTGACCGAACACATGCAACCGCAGCTGCGCGACTTGGTGACGCGCTATCAACCCGCGTTGCTGTGGGCTGACGGCGAAGGCGACCACGCGAGCGACGTATGGCAGTCGCCGCAATTTCTCGCGTGGTATCTGAACAACGCGCCGAACCGCGATGAGGTTGTCATCAATGACCGCTGGGGCAGGGAAACGCGCAGCCGCTTCGGCGGATTTTTCACGCGCGAATACGGCGACACCGGCGTAGGCCGCAACGCGCCGCCGACGCGCAAGTGGGAAGAGACGCGCGGCCTGGGCGCTTCGTTCGGTTACAACCGCAACGAAGACATTCGTGATTACGCCTCGGCGACGCAATTGATTCATCTGTTGATCGAGACGGTCAGCCTGAACGGCAACCTCTTGCTCAACGTAGGCCCCAACGCTGACGGACACATTCCGGTTTTCATGCAAGACCGCTTGCTCGAAATCGGCAACTGGTTGAATGTCAACGGAGAAGCAATCTATGCGACTGTGCCGTGGCGCGTAATGAATGAAGGGGCGCAACTTTTTTATACGCGCAAAGGCGCTGATATTTACGCGATTGCACTGCGCTGGCCGGGAAGCGAACTGACCTTGACTGGCGCGCGGGCGTTGAGCGGTTTGAACGTGCGACTGTTAGGTCACAACGCGCTGCTTAACTGGCGCAACGTCAACGGCAACCTGACGATTGATTTGCCCGCGAATGCGCCTGCCAACAATCGTCACGCTTATGTGTTCAAGCTGAGTGGTGTTGAGTGAAACGAGTTAGCCCCGACTTTTATGTTTACGAAACAAAATCTATTTCTGATTCTCAGTGTTTTCCTCACAGTAACGGCTTTCGCGCAAACCGGACAATGGCGCTGGCTCAATCCGCGTCCGCAAGGCAATGCGTTGAATGCGATCAAGTTTGCCGATGCGCAACACGGTTTGGCGACAGGCCGCGACGGTGCGTTGTTGCGTACCGACGACGGCGGCGCGCGCTGGCAAGTGGTGACGACCGGCATCGCTACGCCGCTGAACGGATTAGCCGTGCAAGGCAAACGCGCGTGGGCCGTTGGCGCGCGCGGTGTGATTCTGGCTTCGGGCAATCACGGCGGCGGCTGGACGCGGCAAGACAGCGGCTTTCCCAAACACCTCAATGCGGTGTCGTTCATCAACGAACGGCGCGGATGGATTGCCGGCGTAAACGGCGTGATCTTGACGACCGCTGACAGCGGCGAACATTGGTCGCCGTTGCCGAGCAACACGACGAAAAATCTTTTTGCGCTTGCCGTTGCCAACGACCAATACGGCGTGGCGGCGGGCGAAGCCGGTACGTTGCTCATCACGAGCGATGGCGGATTGATTTGGAAAAGTAAGACGATTGACGGTGCGAGTGATTTGCTTGCCGCTTATGCCGTCGCGCCCAATCGCTTTTGGGTGACGGGGCGCAATGGCGTCATCTTGCACAGTGCCGATGGCGGAGCGACGTGGGAAACGCAAGCGAGCAATACGACGGCGAACTTGCACGCGGTCACATTCGCCGATGGCGAAAACGGCTGGGCGGCGGGCACTGACGGTACGTTGTTGCATACGACCGATGGCGGCAAAAACTGGAATGCGCAACTCTCGAACACCGCGCAACAACTCAGCGCGTTGCATTTCGTGAACAATAAGCAGGCTTGGGCGGCGGGCGAAGGCGGCGTGATTCTCTCGACCAACGACGCAGGCGAAACGTGGCGTCCGCGTTTAGAAGGCATCCGCGAACCGCTGCGCGCCGTGGCCTTTGCCGACAATTCAAAAGGCTGGGCCGTCGGCGCGAACGGCGTGATTCTCTCGACCATCGACGGCGAACGTTGGCAGCCGCAAGCCAGCAAGACGACGGCGAACTTGCGCGCCGTACATTTTGCTGACGCGCAACGCGGTTGGGCGGCGGGCGAAGCGGGTACGTTGCTGCGCACGCGCGACGCGGGCGTGACGTGGCTCAAGTCGTCTTCACAGTCATTGGGTGGCGTTGAAACGAATTTGCATGACCTTACTTTCGTCAACGAAAACGCGGGCTGGCTCGTCGGCGAAGCCGGATTGATTTTGGCTACGACTGACAGCGGCACGACGTGGAAGAAGCAAAACGCGAATACGCAATCGTGGCTCGAAGCCGCGCACTTCCTCGACCTCAAGCGCGGCTGGGTCGTAGGCCAAAGCGGAACCATCTTGCACACCAAAGACGGCGGCGCTTCGTGGCAGCCGCAAGAGAGCGGAACCGAGAACTGGCTTTATTCGGTGGCCTTCGCCGATGCGCTCACGGGCTGGGCCGTAGGCGAAAAAGGTTTGATCTTGACGACCACCGACGGCGGCGCGACGTGGCTTGTACAAGTCAGCGGACAAAGCAGCAGCACGCTGTTGAGTGTCGCGGCGCTCAACGCCAAACGCGCCGTCATCGCCGGAGCCAACGGTTTGATCCTGCAAACCAACGACGGCGGCAAACGCTGGCGCATTGATTTGACGGGGACTTCGACGCCGCTCGCAGCCGTTTGCCTGCGCGGCGACAACGAACTTTGGGCCGTAGGGCAAAGCGGTACGATCTTGCGCTTTGCGGGAATCGGTAGCGGCGAGTTCAGGACGTTGTTGGGCGGAAAAGAATAAGTGCGGAGTGCGGAGTGCGGAGTGCGGAGTGCGGAGTGCGGAGTGTAACCATCAACTGACAACTGACAACAAATTTTATGAAACATTCGATGCATAACTGGATGAGACCCGAACCGATTGAGACGACGTTAGAGCGTTTGCATCGGTTGGGTTACGACGGAATTGAAATTAGCGGCGAGCCCGAACGCCATAACGTCGCTGAGATTCGCGCGCTGCTTGATAAGTACCAGCTCGAATGTTGGGGCAGCGTCACGATGATGTTTGAGGGGCGCGACCTGCTGCATCCTGACGCGGGCGTTCGCAAGAGTACAGTTCAGTATTGCAAGGATTCGATCAAGATGGCGCACGCGCTGGGCGGCAAGATGTTTTGCATCGTCCCTTCAACCGTAGGCAAAGTGAAACCGCTGGCCTCTGACGCCGAAGAGTGGAAGTGGGCCGTCGCCGGGTTGAAAGAGGTCGCGGCCTTCGCGCAAGACCACGGCATTACGCCGGGCATCGAACCGCTGAATCGCTTCGAGACTTATTTCATCAAGCGGCACGATCAGGCGTTGTTGTTGGCCGAAGAGGTTGGTTACGACATGCGCGTCGTGCTGGACGCCTTTCACATCAACATCGAAGAAAGCGACTGGAAGCAAGCGATTCGCAATACGGGCAGCCGCCTGCTCGACTTTCACGTAGCCGACAACAACCGCAAGCCTTGCGGGCAAGGCCGTTATGACTGGAACGAAGTCGTCAGCGTGTTGAAAGAGATCAACTATCAAGGCCATCTCACGGCGGAATTCGTTTTGCAGATGGATCACACGCCGACCGCCGAGCAAAGCGAAACGCACGAGAGCGACATGCAATTCAGCGAAGCCGATTTGAAATTCATCAAAGGCCACGGCTCAGGTTTGATCAGCGCGGCTGATTACGATGCGGCGGTCAAAGCCAGCATTGACCATCTAAAGGCGTGCGGCGCGTAAGCCTTTGGAGTGCTGCGGCTTGACGCAGCTTTGTTACTCCCATTGATTTTGCAGACAGCCGGAAAGCCGTGAGCCGTCTGCGTTCCATCATTTGTTGCGCTATCAAGTGGCGTAACAAAGCTGCGTCAAGCCGCAGCACTCCAAAGTTATGCAATCACTTGAGCCAATCGTCACCGCGCACCTTTTTCTCAAACTCGATGAACAACTGATCGAGTTGTTGCGTTCGCTCAACGCTGACGAATGGAACGCGCCGACCATCGTGCCGAATTGGTGCGTCAAAGATGTCGCGGCTCATTTGCTCGACACCGCGTTGCGCCGCCTTTCGCTGGCGCGTGACGGATATTTTGCTGAAGCTCCAACTGATGGCGACATCGTCGCGTTCATCAATCGGCTCAATCACGAAGGCGTACAGGTTTATCGGCGTTTGAGTCCGACGGTGTTGATTGTGTTGATAGAAGTGGCTGCGCGCGAATGTGCCGAGCATTTCGCTTCGCTTGATTCGTTCGGCACGGCGGCCTTCGCGGTGAGTTGGGCGGGCGAATCCGCCTCAACCAACTGGTTCGACATCGCGCGCGAATTCACCGAACGCTGGCATCATCAGCAACAGATTCGGCTGGCGGTGAAGCGTGAAGGCATCATGACGCGCGAGTTTTATTTTCCCGTGCTGGATGCGTTTATGCGTGCGCTGCCTTTTCATTATCGCAACGTAGCGGCGGCTTCCGGTACGTTGTTGCGCTTTGAAGTGACGGGCGAATGCGGCGGCGTCTGGACTTTGTTGCGTGATGAAACGCAATGGACGCTGGTGAAAGAAGCGAGTGGCCACGCTCTGGCATACGTCACGATTCCGCCTGACATCGCGTGGCGCATTTTCACCAAAGGCATTTCGTATGAAGCGGCGCAAGCCTCAACGCATTGCACGGGCGATGAGGTGTTAGGGCTGCACGTGCTGCGGATGTTGTCTATCGTCGGTTGAAAAGAAAACTGAAGAG
This sequence comes from Acidobacteriota bacterium, assembly GCA_043718445.1. GTDB lineage: Bacteria > Acidobacteriota > Blastocatellia > RBC074 > RBC074 > JACPYM01. The sequence goes on from JAYSVR010000215.1 coordinate 13,968, forward strand.
CGATTAAGCCGCTGCGACTTTGGCGCGAATGATCGCGCCCATTTCAGTCGTCTTGATTTGTTTGGGTTGGCTTTTCAAATCAGGCGTGCCGTAACCCTCTTTCAACAATTCACCAATCGCTTGCTCAACGATGGCGGCTTCTTTTTCGAGTTTGAAACTGTGCCGTAACATCATCGCTACCGAAGCAATCGTGCCGAGCGGATTGGCGATGCCTTGGCCCGCGATGTCAGGCGCGGAACCGTGGACGGGTTCATACAAACCCACCGGCCCGCCGATGCTCGCCGATGGCAACAATCCCAGCGAACCCGTCAGGACTGCCGCTTCATCGCTCAAGATGTCGCCGAACAAATTCTCAGTCACGATCACGTCATACGCTGTCGGACGCATCACCAGCGCCATTGCGCACGAATCCACGAGGCCGTGTTCAAGCGTCACATCTGGATAATCTTGCGCTACGCGAATGACGACCTTGCGCCAAAGCTGCGAGCTTTCCAGCACGTTGGCTTTATCAATCGAATGCAATTTCTTCTTGCGACCGCGCGCGAGTTCAAAGGCTACGCGGGCGATGCGTTCAACTTCGGGCGCGGTATAAACCATCGTATTCAAGCCGCGTTCGTCAGTGATTTCGCGCGGTTGGCCGAAATAAGCACCGCCCAATAATTCGCGCACGATGATCATGTCAGTGCCGCGTACGATGTCAGCCTTGAGCGGCGAAGCATCAATCAACGGATCGTACATTTTCACCGGACGCAAGTTGGCGAAGGCACCCAAACTCTTGCGCAAGGCGAGCAAGCCCGTCTCAGGTTTCTTGCTCGGCGGATTGTTGTCGTATTGCGGCCCGCCCACTGCACCCAGCAACACGGCATCGCTCGACACACAAGCGGCGCGCGTGTCGTCGGGATAAGGATGGTCTACGGCATCGAGGGCAGAACCGCCGATGAGCTTGGTTTGATAGATGAATTCGTGGCCGAACGTAGCGGCGACGGTGTCGAGTACGGCTACGGCTTCGCGCGTAACTTCTACGCCGATGCCGTCGCCGGGTAATACGGTGATGTTTGCTTTCATGATGTGATGAAGGCAGTACGGGGAGCGTGAGCGACTTGAGCCTCGGCGAGTGACGCAATGCCGAGGCTCAGGTCGCTCACGCTCCCCGTACTGCCATTTATGCAGCTTTCGCTTTCTTTTGAATGTGCGGCAACAGTCCGCCGTCTTCGATCAACTCGCGGGCGAAATCGCTGATTGGCACAAACGTTTTCTCAGTCCCGCGCGTCAGGTTGCGCAAGCGTCCGTTCGCCAGATCGAGTTCGACTTCGTCGCCGCTTTCGGTGCCGTTGCATACATCGGCGCATTCGATAGCGAGGAAGCCGTTGTTGATCGCGTTGCGAAAGAAGATGCGCGCGAAGCTGTTGGCGACGACGACTTTGACGCCCGCGCCGCGCAGCGCCCAGACCGCGTGTTCGCGCGAAGAGCCGCAGCCGAAATCGTCGCCCGCGATAATGAAATCGCCGGTTTTTACGCGCTTGACGAATTCCGGGTCAATGTCTTCCATCGCGGATTTCGCCAGCACGGCTTCCTGATGTTCGTTCAGGTAACGCGCCGGAATGATTTCGTCGGTGTTGATATTCGCGCGGCTATAAACGTGCGCGAAGCCTTTCAGATTGGTTGGTAATTCAGCCATAACTTGTTCTCGTCGTTTGCGGTATTACTGCGTGCTTTGGATCAACTTCATGTTCACTCGCAGCCAGTCATTCACTAACTGCTGCACGTCAACTTGCTTTTGCGCCGCCAGCTTATTCAAAAAATCATTAACGTCAGCTTCGAGGTAGATCGGAAAACTGAACTCGGCGTCCGGGTGATAAAACGTGCCGCGTTCAGCCTTTGAAAAATCATATTCGGCTTTCATTGGTTCGCTTCCCGATATTGTCTTTCCTCGGCGCTTGTTGCCTTGCGTGCCGAGATGATGCGTATGTGGCATAAGTCCTCCGCTAGTTGTTCAAACTTGTGGGCAACCATGCACAGCAAACCCGCACCGTCCAATTGGCAGCTTGGGAAGGCAAATAACTAGCCGCTACAGCTCTTTACTGCGCCAAGTCTTGTTTTAACGCTTGAGTGAAAGTACGCACAAATGTTTTCGCATGCACCGATTCGCCCCAGTTACTAGACAGAAATGTATGGCGAAGCTGCCCGGTGATGTGTAAACGCGCTTCTTCCGAACCAAGCGGCTCGATAATAGCAACCATATTTTGTCCCCAACTCGTCGAGGTAACACCAGTTTTAAACGATGCTTTTTTCTGTGCATCGTCTGCCTGCTCAAACGTGACACCATCAACGCGAGTTAAGATCGTTTTCACTGCCTCCCATAGTTTGTCAGGGGATACGCGATAATCCTCTATTAGCACCTGTTGGTTTCGCATTCTCGTCCTCCTTTAGTGGTTATCAGGCTACCGTATGCCTGATCTGAAATCCGCTTTAGTTCATAAACTCGCGCGGATCAGTAATCACGCCCGTAATTGCTGTCGCCGCCGCCGTCGCCGGACTCGCCAGATAAACCTTTGATTGCGGGCTGCCCATGCGTCCGGTGAAGTTGCGATTGGTGGTGGACAAACAGGTTTCGTCCGCGCCCAGCACGCCCATGTGTCCGCCGAGACAAGCGCCGCACGTAGCCGTCGAGACCACGCAACCCGCGTCGGCAAAAATTTCGAGCAGGCCTTCGCGCATCGCCATCTTCCAGACTTCGGTTGTAGCCGGTACGACAATCGCGCGCGTGCCGTCAGCGACCTTGTGGCCTTTCATCACCGAAGCCGCGATGCGCAGGTCTTCGATGCGACCGTTGGTGCAAGAGCCGATGTAAACCTGATCCATCTTGACGCGCTCGACTTGGCTGATGAACTTGCCGTTCGAGGGCAGCGAGGGCAACGCGACGATGGGTTCGAGTTCGGAAAGATTGATCGTGAAACGCTCTAAATAGTTCGCGTCTTCGTCGGAGTTATAAATCGTATACGGTTCTTTGGTGCGCGCCTTGACGTAATCTTCGGCTACGGAATCGGCGGGCATAATGCCGCTCTTGCCGCCCGCTTCGATAGCCATGTTGGTGATGGTGAAGCGCGCTTCCATTGAGAGCGACTTGAGTCCTTCGCCGCGATATTCCATCGCCTTGTAACGCGCGCCGTCCACACCGATTTTCGAGATGATGTAAAGGATGACGTCCTTTGAATAAACGCCGTGTGGCAGCGAGCCGGTGAGTTCAAACAACATGCTTTCGGGCACTTTGAACCAGAGTTCGCCCGTCGCCAACGCAGCCGCGAGGTCGGTCGAACCTACGCCGGAAGCGAACGTGCCGAGCGCGCCCATCGTCGTCGTATGCGAATCGCCGCACACAATCGTCTGGCCGGGAATGACGTGGCCTTGTTCGGGCGCGATGGCGTGGCAGATGCCGTGATTGCCGACTTCGTAATAACGTTCGATGCCTTGTTCGATGCGCCATTCGCGCAAGTATTTCGAAAGCTCCGCCGATTTGATGTCTTTGTTCGGCACGAAATGATCGGGCGTCACGAGAATCTTCGACGGATCATGCACCTTGTTGATGCCCAGTTTGCGCAACATCGCCACGGCAGGCGGCGTCGTTACGTCGTGGCATACGATCAAGTCGAGTTTCGCGTTGACGATCTCGCCCGGTACGACCGAGTCGCGTCCGCTGTGCGCGGCGAGAATCTTTTCAGTAATTGTCATTCCCATAATTTTTCTCCAGAACCCAGAGGAATTGGACAGGATTAACAAGATTTTCAGGATGGACAGGATTCAATCAAAGGCTGGTGATTATCGCGCTTTGTTTCATCCTGTGAATTCTGGAAACCCCGCCTAATTCCGTTTGCCTGTTTCGGCTTAGTTTTCACTCGCCGCTTTGCGACGATCTTTTGAATAAATCGCCTTGTTGACCGCATTCAAATAAGCCCGCGCGCTTGCGTCAATCACGTCGGTGCTGGCGGCTTTGCCGGTGTAAGCGATGTCGTTGAACTCTACGTGAACGAAGACTTCGCCGACCGCATCGTCGCCTTTGGTGAGCGAACGCACGGTGTAATCCATCAGCGTGCCGCGCATGCCCGTGATTTTATCAATCGCCTGATAGACCGCATTGACCGGCCCATCGCCTGATGACGTATCGGTTTTGTCTTCGTCGCCGGTCGTATCGTGCAGCGTCACCAGCGAAGTCGAAAGCGTCGAAGTCCCCGCCGTCGCTTGCAAGTTGCGCAGCTTGTATCTTTCAGGAATCGAAGCGATGCCGTCTTGCAAAATCGCCATCAGGTCTTCGGCAAAGATTTCTTTTTTCTGATCGGCCAGCTTGGTGAACAGCTTGTAAGCCTTGTCCAACTCAGGCCGCGACAGGTCGTGCCCCATTTCTTCGTATTTCGCCTTCAGCGCGTGGCGTCCCGAATGTTTGCCCAGCACGATGCTGTTGGCTTTCACGCCAATAGATTCGGGCGTCATGATTTCGTAAGTGATGCGATTCTTGAGCATGCCGTGTTGATGAATGCCCGCTTCGTGCGCGAAGGCGTTCTTGCCGACGACGGCTTTGTTCGGTTGCACCTGCACACCCGTGATGTTCGAGAGCGTCTGGCTCGAACGATAAAGCTCTTCGGTGACGATGCCGTTTTCGTAAGGCATCAAATCTTTGCGGACGCGCAAGGCCATCACGATTTCTTCGAGCGAAGCATTGCCCGCGCGTTCGCCGATGCCGTTGATGGTGCATTCGATTTGCCGCGCTCCGGCAGAAATCGCGGCGAGCGAATTGGCTACGCCGAGGCCCAGATCGTTGTGGCAGTGAACGCTGATGACGGCCTTGTCAATGTTGCGTACGCGCTGTTTGAGCGTAGAAATAATGTGGTGATATTCGCTCGGAATCGTATAGCCGACCGTGTCGGGAATGTTCACAACGGTTGCGCCTTCGTCAATGACGGCTTCGATGATCTCGCACAGATAGTCCATATCAGAGCGCGTCGCGTCTTCGGCACTAAACTCAACATCGTCAGTGAAACTCTTGGCGAGCCTGACAGCTTCGCGCGACATTTCCAAAACTTCTTCGCGCGTCTTTTGCAGCTTGTATTGCAAATGAATATCCGACGTAGCGACAAACGTATGAATGCGCGGGTGCGCCGCGTCAGCCAATGCGCCCCACGCGCGTTCGATGTCTTCTTTCACCGTTCGACAAAGTGAAGCGATGATCGGACGGCGACAAGTTTTGGCGACTTCGCGGATGGCCGCGAAATCGTCGTCAGATGCGATGGCGAAACCGGCTTCAATCACGTCAACGCCGAGTGCATCAAGCTGTCGCGCCATGCGAAGTTTTTCTTCGAGGTTCATCGAACAGCCCGGCGATTGTTCGCCGTCGCGCAAGGTCGTATCAAAAATGATTAAGCGTTCACTCATACGGGATTCTCCTTCATAAAGTCGTCAGGAGCGTTCGTCACGCGCGCATCCTAACATCACGGTTGCCGAATTCCGGCTCGCGTCAGGGATTGACGCGATTTATTATTTTTGCGATTTTATAAACGATGCTTATGATAGTCGCAAGCGATATTTTCGCTTGGCATCACAAAGAGACGCAGGTTTTTAAGAGAGAGGATGTAAATCATGGACTTATCGCAACTCGAAATTTTCTTATCCATCGCCGAGGAAAAGAGTTTTTCGCGCGCGGCTGACAAGATGCACCGTACGCAACCGGCCATCAGCATTGCGCTGAAACGTTTGGAAGAAGAACTCGGCGAAACGCTGTTTGACCGCAGTTCTAAATCAGGCACGCTCACCGAAGCCGGACGCATCCTGCTTTCTTACGCCCAGCGGATGATTAACTTGCGCGACGAGGCGCTCGAAGCTGTCAGCGAATTGCGCGGCATGTTTCGCGGACGCCTGACCATCGGCGCGAATGAAAGCACTTCGCTTTATGTGTTGCCGCCGCTGCTGCGCGAATATCGCAAGGAACATCCGAACATCAAGATCGAAGTCTTTCGCAATATCTCTGAGCGCATTCCGAACGAAGTGCTGGAACGCAATCTTGATTTCGGCTTTCTGTCGTTTGACCCTTTGCATCCGGCGTTGCAATCGTTCGAGGTGCATCGTGATGAGTTGGTGCTGGTCGTGCCGCCCAATCACGGACTCGCCAAACGCAAGGGCATAACCATTCGTGATTTGGGGCAGGAACAGTTCGTCGCGCACAACGTCAAGACGCCCGCGCGCACGCGCATCTTTGAACTGTTCGCGCAAAACCGCACGCCGCTGAATATCTGTATCGAGTTGGCGACGCTCGACACGATCAAAGATTTCGTACGCGAAGGCATAGGCATCGCCATCCTGCCGCGCGTTTCTGTACAAGGCGAACTCGAACGCGGCGACCTGATCGAAGTTCCGGTCAAAGGCGTGAAAATCGAAAAGCCCTTGCGCCTCGTTCATCGCCGCGAACAAAACATGTCGCACGCAGCCAAATCGTTTTTAGACATTGTCAAAGCCAGCATGAATAACAGCGGGCTGAACGGGCAGACCCCAGAGCAGCTATAAGAAGTTGATGAGGGTTTGAACGATGCCGACGATGAGGCCGATGGCTGCGCCGAACCAGACGATGGCTTTGATCTCGCGTCCGGCGGTTTCCATGACAAGGTTTTCGATGTCTTCGTTAG
>JAYSVR010000216.1:0-53195 GCA_043718445.1 Acidobacteriota bacterium
AAAGACCGACAGCGACAATGTTGGGAAGTCACTAAGCTTGAAAAGCTGCGTCAACACGGAGACAAAACGAAACTCAACCAATTTCTGGATGAGGTCAAATGCAATTTCTTATGAACCTACCAAAAGCTGTAACCATCATGGACGTAAGCCCCCGCGACGGGCTGCAATCAGAAGCAGTCTTCGTACCGACCGAAAAGAAAGTCGCGTTGATCGAGGCGTTGATTGACGCGGGTTTGCGGCGCATTGAAGTGACTTCGTTCGTCTCGCCTAAGTGGGTTCCGCAAATGGCCGATGCCGCCGAAGTCTTGCAAGCCGTCGTAGCCAAACATCCCGACGTGACGTTTGAAGTGTTGCTGCCTAATGAGAAGGGCTACGACCGCGCGATCAACACAGGCTTGGTCAGGCAGGTCGGCTATATCGTAGCCGCTACGGAAACCCTCAACGTCAAGAACGTCAATATGAGCGTCGCCGATTCGATGAAGCAGTTCGCCGTGATTGCGGCGCGCGCTAAAGCCGATGGCATTCGCATGCGCGGAACCATTGGCGTTTCGTTCGTCTGCCCTTATGAAGGCGCGGTTGATCCGGCCAAAGTCATCGCCATCGCAGATGAATACTTCGCGGCGGGCGCGGATGAAGTCTGCATTGCCGACACCATCGGACGCGCGCTGCCTCATCGCGTTTATGATTTATTCGCCGCCGTGAAAGACAAACACGCTGACAAACCATTGGCCGGGCACTTTCACGATACTTACAAAATGTCCTGTGCGAACGTGTTCGCCGCGTTGCAGGCGGGCGCTGACATTTTCGACAGTGCCGTGGGCAATCTCGGAGGCTGCCAGTTTGCCAAAGGCGCGACGGGCAATGTCTCGACCGAGCAACTCGTTTATATGCTCAACGGCATGGGCATCGTCACCGGCGTAGACCACGCGAAAATCACCGAGGTCGGACGCAACGCGCAACGCCTTATCAGTCCACCACCAACAAACACCATTTCTGCTTAGACCTATGAACAAACGCATTTTTACTCTCTTGCTGGTTGGTTTGGTTGCTTGTGCCAACGCGCAACCAAACGCATTGCAACTGCCGCGCATCGCCAACGCCAAGCCGCGCAATATCGTTTTCATCCTCACGGACGATCATCGTTATGATGCGATGGGTTTCTTGAAAGGCCAGTCGTTTCTGCAAACGCCGAACCTCGATGCGATGGCGCGCAACGGCGTACACATGAAAAACGCTTTTGTGACGACGGCGTTGTGTTCGCCTTCGCGCGCTTCGATTCTGACGGGCTTATATGCACATCAGCACGGCGTGGTAGACAACAACAATCCCGTTTCGCAAAAGCTGATTTTCGTTTCGCAATACTTGCAAAAGGCTGGTTACGAAACGGCGATGATCGGCAAGTGGCACATGGGCGGTGAGTTTGATGATCCGCAACGCGGCTTCGATCACTGGGTGAGTTTCAAAGGGCAAGGCACTTATTTGCCGAACAAGAATGGCTTTAACGTAGACGGCAAGAAGGTTCCGCAAAAGGGTTACATCACCGATGAATTGACGGACTATGCAGTCAATTGGATGAAGACGCGCAAGGGCGACAAACCGTTCATGCTTTATCTATCGCACAAAGGCGTACACGCCGATTTCGTACCGGCTGAAAGATACAAAGACAGCTTCAAAAACGAGTCGTTCGTCACGCCGCGCAGCTTCGATCCGGTGAATGTGAAAGACGCGCCGATGTGGGTGCGCAACCAGCGCAATAGTTGGCACGGCGTAGACTTCCCTTATCACTCAGAACTCGACATCGCGGCTTATTACAAGCTGTATGCGGAAACGCTGCGCGGCGTTGACGACAGCGTAGGCCGCGTGATGGCGTGGCTTAAAGAGTCGGGCAAGCTCGATTCGACGCTGGTGATTTATATGGGCGACAACGGCTTCGCGTTTGGCGAACACGGCTTGATAGACAAACGCACGGCGTATGAAGAATCAATGCGCGTGCCGATGATTGTGCAATGCCCTGAGCTATTCAAAGGCGGCACTTCGTCAGAAGCCGTCGTCGCCAACATTGACATCACGCCGACGATGCTTGAAGCCGCAGGCGTAAAGGCTCCGGTTGGATTAGCAGGCAAGAGTTTCATCACCGTCGCACAAGGCAAAAACGTACCGTGGCGCGATGGTTTGCTATATGAGTATTACTGGGAGCGCAACTTCCCGCAGACGCCGACGATGCACGCCTTGCGCGGCAGCCGTTACAAATACATTCACGTGCATGGGTTGTGGGATGTGGATGAGCTTTATGATTTGCAAAACGATCCGCTCGAAACGACCAATCTGATTTTTAGCGAAGCCCATCAGGCCACCGTCAAACAGATGAATGAGCAGTTGTTTGCTGAATTAAAGAAAAGCGAAGGCATGTATATTCCGCTCTATGCTGATCGCGGCGGCGTCAATCGCTTGCGACGTAAAGACGGCGCGACGAATGCGACTTTTCCGCCGCAGTTGATTCGTGACAAAGGCGTGACGAATCCCGAACACAAATGAGGGAGCGCGGTCGTCCCGACCGCATAAAACAAAAGCCGCCCAGCGTTCATTTTCCCAACTTCTCGCAATGCGAGAGATTGAAAAAAGGAGCGCTGGGCGGCTTCTTTATTTTGCGGTCGGGACGACCGCGTTCCCTCAGGCGCGCATTTTCTTATACGTCGCCAAACACTTCTCAGCCGTTTCAAGCGAACCGAAACGGCTGCCTTCCTGTTCCATCAAATAAAACTCCGCGCCGCCTTTGGCTTCGGCGGCGGCGAATATTTTCTGCCACGGTGTTTCGCCTTCGCCGAACAGCACGCGATAACCCTTCTCGTCTTTGGCTTCGCCTTTCGCCCAGTCTTTCAAATGCAACGAACGTATGCGTCCCGGATTGGCGTTGATCCACGTGACGCAATCAGCGCCCGCTTCAACCGCCGTGCCGATGTCGAATTGCAGCGTTACATCTTTTGGCGTATTCGCGGCCAACACTTCAATCGGACGCTTGCCTTCGAGCGGCGTAAATTCAACCTGATGATTGTGGAAGCCCGCGCGCATGTTCAACGGCTTTAATTTCTCAGCCGCCATCGTGAGTTTGTCGGCTACGCCCTTCCAACCGTCCAGCCCTTGCACGCGGCCTGCGCTCGCCATCACCAGCGTTTTTGAACCGATGATCTGATTGAGTTCGATAGCCTTCGGCAAATTCTCTGGCGTGAACACGTTCGCGCCGTTGTGCGTAGACAGGCATTTGATTTTCAACTCATCCAACAGCTTGCGCACCTCTTTGGCGTAATCTGTCGTCCATTGCGTATAAGGCGAATAGAACTCGACGACTTCGTAACCAAGTTTGGCTACGGCACGCACCGTACCCATCAGGTCTTTCTGCAATTCATCGCGTACGGCGTAAAGTTCGATGCCGATGGGCACACGCTTTTTCGGAGCCGCTGGCAAAGCCAGTGCAACCGAAGCAGAAGCAGTCAAAGAAAAAAAAGAGCGGCGTGAAAGAGAGTTGAAAGTTGTCATAAGGTTTTTTGAAACTGTGCAGGTAAAAGAATCCGCAGCTATACAAGCTGTAATTCGCCCATCGGTTCAGTCACTTGACGACTCGCCTCGATTTCGAACTCGGCTAGTATATTGCGGCAATAAGGGTAACGTTCGGTGATCGCTTGCAACGCTATCGTAAATTCAATCGTGCGATCTTCTGCATCGGCGATCAGTTGCGGTAATTCCTCTGCCGCATCCAAAAGGCCAACGACTTTCGACATCTGGTTTTCTTTGGAAGCCAGAAAACGCGCCCGCACGATGATTTGTTGTAATGCCCAAAGCGCACGGTTGTGCTTGTCAGGTTGAATCATAAAAACTCCTTCAATTGTTTTCGCCCGTTGGGTCAAGCGAAATGTCCTGAATTGTTCGCCCTTCTTTCCCAGGGGTAATGAGAATGGGCGGTACAGGTGTTCCCGCTTTCACCTGATCGAACGTTTTCATAAATCGTTCCCAGTCCTTGAGCGAGCTGATGTCTATACTACGCTTGGTCGTCACTCTTAGTGAAGTTAGCAATACCTCGCGTTGCACAATGAGGTTGCCGTCGTCGTCAATGATTTCAGCCGGAATAGCGTCTTTGCCCACTAACTCAAAAGACTTTGCCCGCCGCACCCCATCAATAATTTCGAAGGTATCTTCACCCATGGCTTAATTCATTTTGTCGTGGCAATAAGTGCAATCAGTGCTGGCCTTGTTGGCCTGATGGCAATTCATGCAACTCGCCATATTGATCTCTTTGGTTTTATACATCTGTTCAAGCTCTTTCACTTCGCCGTGGCAAGTCGCGCACGTTGCGCCCCCCGGAGTCCCTGAAGTCAGATGTGCGCGATGGCTGAAAAAAACATACGAAGGAATTTCATAAACGCGCCGCCACTTGATCTCGCGTTTATCTTTGGCATACGCCGCAAGTTTTTGAATTTCCGGCGCATCGGCCTTCACGTCTTCGTGACATTGCATGCACAACGTTGCCGTAGCCAATCCCATATTCTCGCCGGGTTCAGGATTCTTGTGACACGTAGCGCATTTCAAATTTTGCGCGCCCGCGTGCAGCTTGTGGCTAAACGCAATCGGTTGCACCGGCCCCGGCAAGGGCTTTTGCTCTGATTGCGCAAGTACAGCCAATACGCAAAACGCTAACACGCAACTGAATTGAATCGTTCGCCTCACACTTCTCCTTTTTTCACCAACTCAGCCAGATGCTCACTCGCGCGCAGCGCCAGCGCCATAATCGTCAACGTAGGGTTTTGCGCGCCGCCTGAAACAAAACTGCTGCCATCCATCACGAATAGATTCTTGATGTCGTGCGATTGATTCCATTGGTTCAACACACTCGTTTTCGGATTATCGCCCATTCGACAAGTACCAAGTTCGTGCATGCTGCGACCGGGGTTATTCATGACTTCGTTGCGATGCAACACTTCGCAGCCGCTATCAAGCAACAACTGGCTCACCGTATCAACCGCGTCCTTCGCCATATTGAATTCGTTGTCGGTGTATTTAACGTTGAAGTTCAACACGGGAATACCCCACGCATCCGTGACTTTCGGGTCGAGTTTGACGTGATTTTCAAAGCGCGCGAGCGTCTCTCCCATAATCGTCGTACCAATACCTGCGTTGCGATGATTGTTGACCGCGTCTTCAAGTTCAGCGCCCCACAACGGAAAGTATTTCGCATCCGGCGACTGTCCGGGATTCACATCGCAAGCGTAACCGCGCAGGAAGTTTTTCTCTTTCGTTTTCAGATTGCGGAACCTGACGATTACGCCAGAACCGCTGAAGCCGCGCGACGGCTTGCCGCCTTTCACTTCGGGAATCACGCCGTAAACGCCACTCGGAATGTAAAACTGATCGTGCCAATAATGCCCCAGCACGCCGCTCGAATTAGCGATATTTGAATTCAACAGAATGCGCGTGCTTTCTAAACACGAAGCGCCCAACACTACGGCTTTGGCTTTGGCGTGCAACTCGCGCCCCGATTGACGATCAAAAAAACTGACACCGTTCGCTTTACCGGTTGCCTTATCAACCGTGACGGCGCGCACCACAGCATTCGGTACGATGGTCAGATTGCCGGTCGCTTGCGCCGTGGGCAATAACAAATTGGCCGAACTCGCAAACTGTCCATCGCCTAAGGCGCGCCGAATTTTCGTGATGCGCATGCCGCGCGTCGCGCCGGTTTTATTCATTCGTTCGATCACTGCGCCATCAGGCGAAGCGTCTTCGACAAATTGTCCGTCGGGCAATTGCGGCAAGCCTTCTTTGCGGCCTGATACGCGGAAGATGGTTTCTATGCGGTCGTAAAAAGGCGCAAGCTCCGCATAACTAATAGGCCAGTTGTCGCCATATCCATCGTGGTCTTTCGCTTTGAATTCGTAATCGCTCAGGCGATAAGACATTCGTCCCCAGAAATTCGACTTGCCGCCGATCATGCGAATGCGTCCCCAACTGTAGGGAATTTTCGTGCTGTAAGTGTAAGGCACTTGATCGTGGTCTACCCATTGATGAGCGTTGAACTCGGTCGCTTGATAAATGTTCGGCAACTTACCCGGTTTGCCCAAGCCGCGATAAGGCAATTCATAAACCGGCTTGAGCGTGCGCTGGCGATTGAAATCAACCAGCGGCCCGGCTTCAAGCACTAAACAACTCGCGCCTTTTTGCGTCAGTGCATAAGCCGCCGTTCCGCCTGCCGCGCCTGAACCAACTATAAGTACGTCGTATTCTGTGTTTGTCATTGTTGTGAGAGTGGCTAGTTGTTAGTGGCTAGTGGCTAGTTCAATGTCATCCATACTAGCCATTAGCCGCTAATCAATTGGATACCAATACTGCCCTGTGCCGCCGCCGCGTCGCCCGGCTGCGCCTGCCGTGGCGTAAGCGCGCGAGTTGATTGTCGCCGTTCGCACATCAGCTTTGGCTTCGCGCAGGAAGCGCGCGAACGCATCAGTCGGCGGAACATAAGTCCACGCTTCACGCAACGGCGCAAGCAAGCTGCTGGCTTGCGTAGCGTCGAGTTCCGCAAACGGCTTTTTGAATTGACGCTGCGCGTTCGCGTTTAACGTGTCGAGTCCGGTGCGATAAAGCTGCTGTCGTTCGATGGGTGACTTGCTGATGAGGAAGTCGAGAAACGCAGGCGCGTCGGTTTCGAGCGCGCCGGGCATGCCATTCAACGCGGGCATCAGGATGTCACACAGCTTCGACAACGCTACAAATTGCGCCGCCGTGAAAAAGCGCGGCGTCGTTGCTCCCGCCACGTCGAGCGAAGCAATCTCGAGTTTAACCGCTTCAGCTTGCGGCGCGGGTTGTTGCTCAACCACGACCGCGTGAAATGATTCGGCTCCGGCAGGAAAAGCCGCCGCCGGAGTCATTGCCAACGTTTGAATAAAGTTTCTTCGTTTCATAGCTCAGTAGACATATCGCGGCGGAAAACAATGAATAATTTGCATTGATGCTCCCACGATTAACCCGAACCACTTGATTACCAGCATTATCCCTTATCCATTTTCAATTATTGGCAGGGACAAACCTGAAGCAAGATGGCCTTTGCCAATAGTTGAAAATGGATAAGGGATAATGCTTCTTGCCCAATAGCCTCTGATAGCTGGGGGGTCAGCAGTAGACTTAAATGCAAATTCGATAACATTTTCTGCCGGAGCAACTCTGGTTATTTTTTCTGGAGAATTTGATCAAGCAGGTAATATCTCCCCCAGGAGGCATCTACTTCTGACCGCGTATTCACGTCAATAATCAAACGCGACCCAGTGTTGAACTGATGCCAAATAGGCAATCCTTTGCCGTTCGGATTACCGGTTTTGATGAAGTTGGCAAAGTATTCCTGCATCACTGCTGATACTTTGTAATCTTCCGGTGTCCAGGCATAGACCTTATTCGAGTCTAGATTGCCCATCGCATATTCGATTTCCGCAGAATGCACGGCTCCACGAGCAGGCGGTCGCTGAGGTTGCTGCCCGCGAATCATGCCACCGGCTAATCCAGGTTGGGCATCTCCCATTTCTGGTCGCATAGCAGGACGCGGTCGCTCATAGCGATAGTAATAGGTCTTCCCACCGCTACGGCTTGTAATCGTTGCCCACTTCCACGTGCTGTAACTGATGAACCTGTCGCTGGCTAACTCTTGTCCAGCATTCATTACTTCGGTTTCATCTTTAGCAGGATATTCTTTGAATACCGCCTCGGCCTGATCCCCATAAAGCCTTTCCAATGCTTTACGGTAATTCTCAACCGTTGGCTTTTCACGGCCCAGAATACCGAAATAACCTGACTCCTCCGAGTTCACTCCAGCTAAGTGCGGAACACGAGCGTGTTCTCCTTTCTCATAAATTCGAACCGGAGATTCAGGGAAAAAATATCCATCCACTGTCGGCGAGAAACGCGGCAAGCCCGGCTTGGCGGTCGCCTCGAGCAATTCGTTTTCGGGCAGAGCGCGCAAGGCCGCCAACGATTCTTTACCAATCGCCGCGCCGAACTTCACGCCGTTCTGTTCGCCTTCAACCAGCGGCACCGCCGACAACGCGCCCATAATCGAACCGCTTTCGCCAATCGCTCCCGCAATCAAACCTTTCGACAAGGGCGAAGCCATCTGCGCGCTCACCGCAATCGAACCCGCCGACTCGCCCGCAATCGTGACGCGTTTCGGATCGCCGCCAAACGCCGCGATGTTTTGTTGTACCCACTTGAGCGCCGCGTGTTGATCGAACAACGCATAATTGCCCGACGCTTTGTTCGGCGATTCTTTCGTCAGCTCGGGATGCGCCATAAAACCGAATACGCTCAAGCGATAATTCACCGTGATGGCGACGATGCCTTTGCGCGCCATGCTCTCGCCGTCATAACGCGGCTCTGAGCCGTCGCCCGCCATAAAGCCGCCGCCGAAAAAATAAACCAGCACAGGCAGTTTTTCGCGGCCCGATTTCGCAGGCGTCCAGACGTTGAGATAAAGGCAATCTTCGCTCATCCCGTTCGCGCGAAAGTTCATGTCGCCGAAAAGATTGCGTTGCATACAACGCGCGCCGAACTTGTCTGCTTTGCGAATGCCTTCCCAATTTTTCACCGCTTGCGGCGGCTTCCAGCGCAAATCACCTACGGGCGGAGCGCCGAACGGAATACCTTTGAAACTGCGCACGCCATTGTCTGGTGCGCCTTCGAGCGTGCCGTTGGCAATTTTGACGCGATCTTGCGCAATGGTTGAACAAGCCAGTGCCAGCGTGAATACAACAGAAAACAGTAGCTTATGTTTTGTCATAAAAAATATTCTCAACGTGATGCCAAAGTTTTTTTGAGAATACGGAACAGGCGGAAATAACGGAACAAACGGAATTTTTCATTAGCGTTGTATTTTCCGTATGTTCCGTTATTTCCGTCTGTTCCATATTCTCGTTTTCACTATCTCAATTAAGCCAATGCGTTCTTGCAAAACTCGACGCACTTGGCGACTTCTTTGACCGCGTCGGAACCTTCCGGCACGGGATATTCCAACTCGATGCTTGCCGGGAAGGTGTATTTCTCTTTCTTCATCATCTGCAAAATTTCCTTGATTTGCGTATCGCCCTGCCCCCACGGCATGTTCGGCCCCTGATTGGTCTTGCGATCTTTCAGGTGCAGGTTCGTGATGCGGTTGTGATATTTCTTGATGAACTCAGCCGGAGAGAATCCATTGCCCGCCGTGAAATGGCCTACGTCAATGTTGCAGCCGTTGTATGCCGAATGCGCCATCGCCGTTTCCCAGCTAGAAGGTTTCGCAAACGCTTCATCGCTCGTCATATTCGAATGCCCGTGGTAGCCCAACATGATTTTGTGTTTCGCGGCGAATTCGCCCAGCCGTTTGGTCTGGCTCAACGGCGGTTCGCAAGTGATGCCTTTGCAGCCCATCGCTCTGGCGACGTTAAAACAATAATCAATTTCTTCGTCAGGCATGTTGGCATTCAAGTTGAACTTCACGATGTGAATCATCACGCCCGCGTCTTTGTACTGTTTCGCCAGTGCCTGGTATTTTTCCATCGGCACCGACAACCGCCACTTGCGCATGTCTTCAACGCGCTTTTGCATCGCGGCTTGCTGCTCAGGCGACATCGGCGGTCTTCCACCAACACTTGGGGCACCAGCAGGCGGCGGCATTCCTCCACTTGGGGCACCGGGGCCACCAGCAGGCGGCATTCCTCCGGGCGGACGACCGGGCGGCGGGCCACCTGGGCCGCGACCTTGCGCAGGCGCTCCGGCATAAGCCTCGACCGGCTCTGATTGCATCTCGACGCTATTGACGCCGAGTTGCAAAAGGTATTTCAGCAAATCATCGGCGCTCGAAGGCATACTGCGAAAGCTATACGGCGCAATGACACCGATTTGTACGCCGCCGAATTTCGAATTGGGTTTCGCTTGCGGCAGCGTAACCAATCCGCTGGCAGGCAGCGCGGTTAGTGCGAGTTTGTTAAATTCTCTGCGAGTGAAGTTCATAAAAATCCTCTCTATTTATTGGTACTCAAATTGTTATTTGCGCCAGATGTCTTACCTGCCAGCGTCAGCGCATAAAGCGTATCGCCTGTGCCGACAATCAAGTATTGCTTGCCGTCCAGCATCCACGTCGAAGGCCCGTTGCTCACTCCGCTCGTCAATCGTTGATGCCAAATCGGATTGCCTTTCGCCGGATCGAACGCGACCAGTTCGCCCGAATCGCCTACGAACAGCAGATTGCCTGCGGTCGTCAAGACGCCGCCGCTCATCCCACCACCACCGCCGCCGGGGCCGCCGCTTGTTGGGTGTACGTGCTTCCATTTCACCGCGCCCGTACGCACGTCCATCGCAAACAGCGCCGAACTCGTATCGAAGTTGCCGCCGCTGCCTCCGCCGTAACCCTGCGGTTTCGGCGACGTGTCGTAAAGATAAGCCAAGCCGTAAGCTTGCGTACCGAAGAAATAAAACAATTCGGTCAACGGGCTGTAACTCGGCGCTTGCCAATTGGTCGCGCCCATCGCAGGCATATCAATCATCGTACCGTCAACCGTTGGTTCCTTTGCCGGATTCGGAATCGGTTGTCCTTTCGCGTCCAAGCCCATTGCCCAATTGCCGGTGCCGGTGAATGGCTTCGAGACGAGGTTCTTGCCCGTGACACGATCAAGCACGAAAAACCATCCGGCACGCGCAGCCTGCGCCAACAGCTTGCGCGGCTGTCCGTTGATGGTGGCGTCAAACAAGACGGGAGTTTCTACGTTATCCCAATCGTGCGTATCGTGCGGCGAAGCCTGAAAATACCAGACCAGTTTGCCCGTGTCGGGATTGAGCGCCACGATGCACGCCGTCCATAAATTCGCGCCTTTGCGGCTTTGTCCGGCAAACACAGGGTTCGCGTTGCCCGTGCCCCAATAGATCAAATTCAAATCAGGATCGTAAGTGCCGGGCATCCACGTCATGCCGCCGCCGTGATGCATTGAGTCCAAATCAGGCCACGTTTCTGAACCCGGGTCGCCCATCTTTTCAGGTGTCGTATACCAACGCCATTGCAACTCGCCGGTCTCAGGGTCGCGCGCTTCGAGATAGCCGCGCACGTCCATCGCGTCGCCGCCTACGCCAATGATGACGTGGTTCTTGACGATCAGCGGAGCCATCGTCGTGAAGTATTGCTGTTTCTCATCGGCAATCTTTTTGCGCCAGCGTTCTTTGCCGTCTTTCGCGTTGAGCGAAATAAACCAGCCGTCGGGGCTTTCAAAATAGAGCCAGTCTTTATACATACCTACGCCGCGTTGACCGACAAGATGGCCGCCTTCATCTTTGAATTCGTATTGCCAAAGATGTTCGCCCGTACGCGCGTTGACGGCGAAAATGTAATCAGGAATCGTGAAATACAAAATGCCGTTGTGTAACAGCGGCGTAGATTTGATGGTCGGATCACCTACGCCACGTTGCGGGCCGACGCCTTTGATGCGGTACATCCACTCGATTTTGAGCAGGTCAATGTTGCTCGCGTTGATCTGTTTGAGTTCACTGAAACGCCGTCCCGAATAGTCGCCGTTGTAAGTCGGCCACGTTTCGGGCAGCGGCTGAAAGAGTTTGATCGTGTTAGGGTCAAGCCCCTGCGCGTAGCCCAGTACGTTGAACGTTGTCGCAATGAATGAGAGCGTCAGAATAAGTCGAAGCGTTTTCATTTCCCAATGTCTTGTCATTTCAAAGTCACCAAGTATGCAGTCATGTTGTTGATGTCAGCGTCGCTATATTTGGGCAACAACGCGCGATGCCCAGTCAGTTTGTCTTCGATTTCAATCTTGACCGCATGACGCTGGAAGTAATGGTAATTGCCCTGCGCATCAGTCAGCGAAAGTTCAAAATCGTTGTTGGTCTTGACACGGCCTTCGATAACTTTGCCATCGGCGGTCGTGACTTTCGCTTTGGCCGGGCCGGGCGTCGTCGGCCACAAGAAACGATTTTTCAACGTTGCAATTTGCGGAAACTTCATCGCCATTTTGGCTAAGTCGCCTGTGACTGAATGACAGCTTGTGCAATTGGTCGCAAAGAATGCTTCGCCTTTTTTGGCATCGCCCGTCACTTGATTGCGCAAGTTGCCATACGTCGAACCATAAGTGCCGCGATTGGCCGCGAGTTCGATTTGCAACTGCAAAAATTGTGCAACGTTAAAGACCTCATCCTGCGACAGCTTCGGAAACGGCGGCATGCCTGGGCGGCCTTCTTTGAGTACGGCGACGAGTTTTTCACCTTTGTAATCAGCTACCACCATCGGCATGCGCGTCAGGCCCGGAGCCTGTGCGCCGCGCGCGTCTTTGCCGTGGCAGCCTGAACAGTTTTGCGCATAAATCGGCTCGCCTTTTTTGGCGGCTTCGGGATTGGGCGCGGGGCCGAGTCCGAGAAACTCGCGGATGTTGCGGCGACCTCCGCCGCTCGGTTCCTGTGCGGTTGGGTTGTTGGTGTAACTCAGCAGCAATCCAAGCAGCGCGAAGGTTATACAAATACGAATTTTGTTTTGGTATGACATTTTGATTTTCAGGCGGTACGTATAGCCCTTACCGCCTCATACAGTTCAATGCTCTATCGAATGACCAAACGCATAAATCGTCCCGTCATACGTCGTCAGATAAAGTTGCCCCGCGCCACCCGACAACGCATTACCGCGCGCGAACGAAGTGATTGTCGTACCGCTTGACCAAACCTCTTTGCCCGTCGCGCCATCAAGCGCATACAACACCGCGCGACCTGAACGTGCTGCTGTGACCTTGCTGTCCTGGGTTTTGAATTCGCCGCTTGAAGTGGCAAAGACGACGCCATTGATCACCGTCGGCGTAAGCGGCGCGACCAGATTGCGCGAAGCCCAACCGGCGATGAGCTTGCCGTCTTCGCCAATTTTATAAGCGAGAATTGCGCCTTGCGTGGCCGCGCCGCTAAAGCCTGCTGGCAACGCACCCGTATGCGCCACGAGAATCCAGCGCGTGCCACCGGCATCCACATAAGAAGCCAATGAACCCGGCGCAGCGCCTTTCACCGTCGCGGGCGAGACGCTCAACGCCGTCGTCAGATTCGCCGCGTCTAACAGATGAATCGCGCCATCAATCGCGGCAGCGGCAATCAACGTTTTGCCCTGGTGATGAAACACAACCGGCGTAGAAGCAAAAATGCGGCTGGCCTGATAAACGCTTTTGGTCTGCAAAGTCTTCGCATCAATCGCAACGATAGACATCGCCCGAGACATCACCCCCGCTTCATTGGTGGCGACATAAATCGTACCGTCAGGGCCGAAAGCCGCCCCGGCTGAACCAGCCACATTGCCCTGCCACGTCGAAACTATTTGCGTATTGAAATCTAGCGACCACACGCCGTTCGGCACTGCGCCGCAACCATTCGTCGTCACGGCATAAGCCATGCCGTCAACGATAATCAGCCCGTGGGCATTGGCTCCTGCCGGCAGAAAGCGAACGGGTGGATGAAAGTCAGCGCCATTTGATAAATGCATCGCGTGCATCAGGCCGTCGCTCGCCAGCGCATAAATCACATTCGCGCCACCGCCGAAAACCCCGCCCATCGGTGGCGTCTTCGGCCCTGGCTTCTCACTCGCCGGTGCGCTGGGCGGCGGAGAAAACCCCGGCCCGCGCACTTCGCTCAACGTCGTCGCGCCCGCACCCGGTTCACCGACCGTACTCACGGCGGGCGTGCTGCGACCGCCGCCGAATCCGCCGCCGCGCGGAGCAGAAATCGCAGACACAGTGGGACGCACGACGCTCGTCGTCATGCCGCCCGGACAAGCCAACGTCGCAGGCGCAACCGCAGGCCCAGTAGGCGCACCAGCCTTTAATTTCCTTTCCCACTCCATCCGTCCCAAGTCAGTGTCAATCGTGAAAAGGTTGTCGCCGCTGCCCGCCACAAAGCCGAGCATGCGAAAGCCGCGATAACCAATCAGCAATTCCAGCGTCGCGGGCGAACTCAGATTGTTCAGTTGGTTGGGTTGGTTTTTGAGTTTCAGCTTCCACAAAAATTTGAGGTTGCCGGGTTGTGCGACGAAATCTTTATTGATGACCGGGTCAGTCCTGACCGTTGCCGTACGCTGTGCGTCGGCGTTCTCGGTCATCCAGTCATTGGTGCTGCGAAATTGCGCTGAAGCCGACATCACGCATACGCCACAACAAAGTATTGCCGCCAATATGGTTTTCATTATTTGCCTCCTTTGGTCGCCGCCGTTTGCCCCGATGAAGAAGACGAAGAAGATGAATTCATCAGTCCGAAACAATACTGATAGCCGTCGAACGTGCTGAGATAGACGCGGCCATTGGCGATAGAGAGCCCGCTCCAATGATTCCACGAAGCAATCGCGTCGCCGCTGTTCCAAAGCTCCTTACCGGTTTGCGCGTCAAGCGCATAAAGCACCGCGCGCGTCGAATGCTTAATGCGTTGCTCGGCGCTGTTATATTCGAGGCCGATGTCATAAGCCGCCTGATCGGTGTCTTCGCCGCTGCCATAAGCAAACACGACGCCGTTCGCAATCACCGGCGGTTCGGCGCGATCCATGTCGCGCGAAATCCATGCAGGAACCAGCGTCGGCTTGCCTGCTTTCTCAGTCACTTTGAAAGCCACGACCGCGCCTTTTTTCACTACGCCGTTTTCTAGCGGCGCGACAAACTTGGAATGCTTAGGCCCCCAAAAAGGCGACAACACCCAGCGCGTACCGCGTGCGTCTTCCCACGTCGCCAGCGAACCCCACACGCCCGCCGAAGCGAAATTCACTTCTTCGTTGCAATACAAAGGCGTGCGGTGCAACGGCGTGCGATGGTCGTCGCCGCCAATCGAATCGGTGTCCATCAAATACATCACGCATTCCTTGCCCGCATCCACCATCAACTCTTTGCCTTTATATTTGAAGATCGCGCAACTCACCTGCATATCAAGATCGCGCTTCCACAACCACGCGGCATTCGACGGGCCGTAATAATCAACCAGCTTCGCGGCTTTCGTGACGGGGTCAGGTGCGACGCCGATGATGCCGTTGCCATAAACGCCGTTTTCAGGGTTCCACGGGCCATCGCCCGTGCCGGTATACATCACGCCTTTGGAATCAATCGCGCCGCCGGTGCGTCCCCACATGCCGCCGCCTGCCGGGCCCCAAGCACCTACCTTATCAGTCGCCAAATCGTAAAGATAAACCATGTTCGGATTACCGCCGCAGCCCTGCGCCGTATGCACATAAATCACGTTGTTGAATAAATTCAGCGCGTAAGGCTTGCCGTTGGGCGGCATGAATTTCGCGGGCGGCGCAATCTCTTTGCCGGTGGCGAGGTCAACGCGGCGCAAGCGTCCGTCCCACGAAGCGGCATAAACAACGTATTCGCCCTCGGCCTTGCGGCTGATGATCGGCGTCGCCGTGATGCCGCCCGGACACAAAATGTAACTGCCGCCGCTCGGCTTCCAGTTGCTATCGAAATGCAACTTCCACAGTTGCGCGCCCGTCTCGACATCGAGCGCATAAAGGTTGTCGCTCACGCCCGTCACCAGCACGATCTGTTTCAATCCGCTGGCCGTTTTCACCTTCGGCGCAATCAACACCGGCAACAGGTTGTGCATCTGGCGCGCTTCGTTGTCGAGCTTGGTTTTCCAGAGCAACTTCATGTTTTTGACACTGCCAGGCGAAAGCAGCGTTTCATGTTTTTGCCAGCCGGTGCGCTCTACGTCACCGCCATCCATCAGCCATTCAGCCAGCCTTTCACGAGGCTTTCCGCCTTGCGCTTGCGGTGGCGATGTCAATTGAATGAAAGAGACCAGCATTGCCAGCATGCCAGTCATCATCGTAAGCAAGATTCGTCTTCTCATACGAAAGCTCCGGTTTAGTTTTTGGTTCAACTTGCGGGTAGGTGTTACGCGCTTGCTTTGAAAGAGGGCTTTAGCGGGCTTGCGGTAACAAGCCCGCTAAATTCAGGCGCACTTGAGTAGTGGTGAAAACGAATTAGGCCGCCGTGATTGAACGGCGCGCTTCGCCATCGGGATCGTTTTTCACGACACATTGATTGTCGAACATCATCGTCGCGCCTTTGTTCGCCGTGAACGCAGGCCACTTGGGTAAGCCCGCGTGATTCGGGTCGCCCTTGCGCGCAAAGGCAATCCAGGCTTCGCTCATCTTCGCGGCGAGCGCGCGTGCTTCGGCTCCACCGCCGGTCATGTTTACGCAACGATCAATGTTGTCGAAACAGAACGCCAATTCAGAACAATGAAACGCACGCGGACGCCCGTCCAGCACCGGCGTTTGCCACGTGAACTGATAAAGGTAAGCGGGCGCTGCGCCTTGTGCAGCTTTCAGTCCCGCTTGCACCACTGCGTTGTGTTGCGTAGGAACCGTGCCAATCAACGAGAACAGATCGAATGGTTTCGCCGTCGGATTGGCTTTGCGATAAGCAGCAACGATTGATTCGGCGCGTTCGCCGTAACCTTCTTTGACGCGCGCCAGCAACTCGGCTTCGGTCAGCGCATTGACGTTGGGGTTGTTGATGCCCGACGTGAATTCGTTGAGCGTCGAACCGATCAAC
Organism: Acidobacteriota bacterium; assembly: GCA_043718445.1. Classification (GTDB taxonomy): domain Bacteria; phylum Acidobacteriota; class Blastocatellia; order RBC074; family RBC074; genus JACPYM01. The sequence continues at coordinate 16,572 of JAYSVR010000216.1, forward strand.
ATCGGCACGTTCGCCGAAATCGCAGGCGCAGCCGGATCGAATGGATGTTGCGGCAAAATCTTTCCATCCACCGTCGGTCCCCAACCAGCGCGATCAGTGCGACGTTGAAAGACGCGCAAGCCGCCACCACCCGCTCCACTGACTTTGCGCATCGCCGCCGCGCCCGCCGCAATGATCGCTTGCACGGGCAGCTTATGCAGTTGATCGAGATGGTTAGCGTTCAATTTCAACTCATCCATAAAAGCCGCCGCTACTTTCAACGAAGTCTCAGGTTGAACCATGCGCAAGCCCGAACCGCTTTGCACGATGGCTTTGTGAAACAGCCCTTTCGCGGCAGGCATCGCCATCAACGAACTGACTTTTCCGCCACCGCCCGATTGCCCGAAGATCGTCACGTTCGACGCATCGCCGCCAAAATTCGCTACGTTGTCGCGCACCCATTCGAGCGCCGCAACTAAATCAAGATTGCCCACGTTCGACGACGCGGCGTATTTCGCTCCGCCGACTTCGGCGAGATTCAGATAGCCCAACACGCCGAGCCGATGATTGAGCGATACGACGACGACATCGCCGCGACGGCTCAGATTCTCGCCGTCATACGAACCAAGCTCCTGCCCCGAACCCGACTGAAAGCCTCCACCATGCAACCACACCATCACGGGACGTTTCTTGTTGTCGTTTATCGCGGGCGTCCAAACATTGACGCGCAAACAGTCTTCGCCTGCGATGCCATCGTCCCAACTAAACAGCCACGCTTCTTCGTCATTGGCCCAACCGGTGCGCGCGACTTGCGGACTCACCTGCCCGTATTGCATCGAACTGCGCACGCCCGCCCACGGCTTGGCCTTTTGCGGCGGCATAAAACGCGCTTCGCCACCGATGGGCGCAGCGTAAGGCATGCCTTTGTAAGTGAAAATTCCATTGCGCACGTAACCCATCACTTTGCCTGCGGTCGTTTCGACTACGGCCTTGCCACCGCCTGCGGCAATCGTAGTGGGCGTGCAGCCATTCGTTGATACTGCTTTTGTTTTCGTTTCGGCAAATACGCCGACGGGAACTAATGCGCTACCTGCCAGGCCACTTCCTGCCAGAGATGCTGCGCCTTGCAATAAAGTTCTTCTTCCGAGTCTTTTGGTCATCACTACCTCACATTGGAAAAAAGGCCGGACTCTTCGTGAAAAGAATCCGGCCTGTTGTTTCAGTCAGCCGTCGCTTAGAAAGCGAAGCGCAACGACCATTGCAAGTTACGTGGCAGGCGCACAGAACTGACTGCACCAAAACCATTTCGATTGCCGGACTCAGACGCGAGATTAGTCGGCGTCCGCGTTGCATTGTTATTAAGAGTCAAATTATTGAAGACACCGTCGAACTGCGTATGGTTCAGTGCATTGAAGGCATCAAGCCGCGCTTCAAAGCGGAAACGCTCCTTCACCCGGAACTCCTTCGAGAGTGCAGCGTCCCAACTGTTGATCGGAGCAAATCGCAGGAAGTTGCGGCCTGAATCATAAACCTGACTCACTCCATTGGGAGCCGCAATTGCTGACACATCAAACTGCCGATAAGGATCGCTGCTGTTGCCACTGCCAGGATTGCGTAGCAATGCAGCGCGGAAACCCTCTACGCCTTGAGTCCCTGTCAAACCGTAGCCGGTAAGATCAGGAATCGTCACACCGACGTTATACGGAGCTCCAGTTTGGTAGCGATAAATGCCTGACAATTGCCAGCCATTCAGCACATAACCGAGGCTGGCGTTTTGCGTAGCTTTCGGCAAATCGTAAACCCAGTTGATGTTGAAATTGTGCGTACGGTCAAAGTCCAACAAGCCATAATTCGCACGCCGGTTGTCCTGATTATGGGGTGAACCAAACGATCCAAGACCTGGCCGGTCGTTGCTTTGCGTGCCCAGCACTTTGCTCCAAGTGTAGTTCACACCAACTAACAAGCCTTTTGTATAACGGCGCTGCAACGAAGTTTGCAACGAGTGATAATTTGAACTTGCTGCCGGTTCGTGCAGCGAAATAGTTCCGAAGCCTGCATAAGGCCGCAGGAAATCAACTGGAAGTGCTGTCGCGCCGGGAATCGCGTTGGCAGGTTGCGTCGGGTCTTGATTCGCCGCCGCAAAACCGGCCCCATAAGCAGGAGCGTTTATGTTGCGCAAATGAATCTGATGCTGTGCCGAAGTACCGACATAAGAAACGTCCAGCACTGAGTCTAAAGGCAGTTTGTATTGAACGCCCAAATTGTAAGCATAGCTGGTCGGAACTTTGCCCTGGCGATCAAATCCAACCAGGTTGGGCGGCGCTAGCAACACCTGACCGGAATTGAGTTGTTGCATCAACCCAAATGTCAGAGTTGGTGCAAGCGTCGTCGGCGGATTTTGCACGAGGTCAAATACCGTATTGCCTTGTGCGCGATCATAAAACACGCCGCCGCCGCCACGAATCACCAATGATTGATTACCGCGCAGGTCATAGGCAAAACCGAAACGCGGCGCGAAATGAATGCCACGGTTACGATAGACTCCTTTTTCCAGCCCAGCCCCAGCCTGAAGTACGCCGTTCGTAATCGAACCAGTTCCAGTCACTAGGCGACCTATAAAGAGATTGGCTAGCGTGTTAGCAGCCGTTGGGACAAAGCCGCTTACCAACAGGCGCGGATCAACGGCACGGCGATTGTTTCCGGTGCAAGGATTGGTATTGCCAATACAAACGGGGCGGAACAACAAAGGAGCGTTGCTGGGGTTATATCGTTCCGGCAAGAAGTTGCCGGTTTGCAGGTCTTCGTCGAATTGCGGCTGAATCCAGTAAAACCGCATACCGTAATCTAACGTCAGCCGACTCGTAGCCTTCCAGTTATCCTGCGCATAAAACTCGACATTGTTATAACGGTATTTGCCAATAATATAGGCCGAAGCCTGATTGAAGGTGTTGTAAACGCCCACCGCAGCATTGGCAAAACCAAACTGTGTGTCAAAGGGGTTTTGCACATTGTTGGTGAAGGTGTAATCGCCATTGGCAGCGGCAAAGCTGCTCTGTGGTTTGAAGCTGTTCTGCCAAAAACCACCGAACTTGAAGTTGTGCGAACCGGCGATCTTCGACAAATTCACTGCCCAGTCACGGGTGGTGTTAAAGTTATAGAACGGCGCATTGTTGGAGCCAAGATTTGGAGCATTTGAGATACGTCCACCGCCGAATTGGAAGCGTGGTGGCGCATCAATCTGCACAGCGTTGGGAAAAAGTACCGGAATGCCGGTTAACCCCAAGCCAGCACGATTGAATTTCGGATTGGCCGGCAGAATATCAATGAAATTGTGGCTCTGTCCGAAGGTCACTTCCAGCACCGTGGTGGGATTGATGGAACCCGTTACCGTGCTTGAAATGCTATACCGGTCGTTAGCGAAGATCGCCGAATAGTCAGGGAGGTTGCTCGCCAAAACGAACGAACCATACGGCTCGAGCAAACTGCGCTTGTTAAAGAGATATTTGCCAGTCGCTCGCCAGTTATCGTTTATCACCCAATCGCCTCGATAAAGGTCTTGACGCTCGGGCCGATTGGCTGGTTCTTGTGTTTCATAGTTGTAGCCAATTGTTCCAGTCTGATTCGGCAACGGATAGAGTTTTAGGATATTCAACCCGGTTCCATACAAGCGATTGGCAGGAATTCTGCCCACCACATTGCCATCCTTGAAACAACCGCTGGTGTCAGCCGCACTACACGGCAAGTTCAAAGTGTAATCCCGAATAAAAGGGAATAGGTTTCCTGCGTTGTCCCGCGTTTGCGAAAAATCGCCCGCCCGCTCAAGTGCCGTCGGAACCGTCACGCGACTGGGGGTAGTTGGCGGAATGCGGCGCTTTTGATGTTCCTGGCTAAAGAAGAAGAAGAACTTGTTTTTTTCTTTGTTAAATTTGCCGGGGATATAAACCGGACCGCCAATCGTGTAGCCAATGTCACGTTGATCGAGACGCGGTTTGTTGACGATGTTGATGATTGGCCCCGTGCGCAGCGTATTGCGGTTGTTAAGCCAGGTGTTCGCGTTCATTCCGTCGTGGCGGCGGAAGGTGTAAAACGAACCGTGAAAATCTTTCGTACCACCTTTCGTGACCGCGCTGATTTGCGCGCCCGCCGAACGACCGAATTCCGCTTGGTAGTTGGAGGTCAAAACTTTGAATTCAGCAATGGCGTCGAGGTTTACCGCAATCATCGTACCGTTATTGCCAGTGTCCACAACGGCCACACCATCAAGCTGCAAGTTGTTGGCGCTGGTGCGCAAACCATTGGCTGCAATGTTTTGTATGCCCTCGCCGCTACCTACGGCGGTGTTAAAAACTACGCCCGTGGCAATGGAAGCTAAGTTAACGAAGCTGCGTCCGTTCACGGCGATGTTCTGCACGATCTCGCCTTGCACGCCGTAAGACCGTTCGGCACTTTCAGACTGAACCAGCGTCGCTTCGGCAGTGACCGTTACGGTTTCATTGGCTTGGCCGACTTCTAGTTTGAGGTCGCCCAAAGCCTGCCTGTCATTGGCTACTAGCAAAATGCCGGTGCGTTCCTGTTTCTTAAAGCCGCTGGCTTCGATTGTGAGCGTATAGGTCGAAGGCGAGAGCGTCGGAAACACGAAACGCCCTTCAGCATCTGATGTGGCGGTTTGCGAGAAATTACGCGCCGCGTCTTTCAATACGACCGTAGCGTTAGCCACTGACGCCCCGTTAGGGTCAGTGACGTTGCCGGAAATCGAACCGCTGGTCGTTTGCGCGATGGCGCTCAAAGCCAAAGCAAGCGTCAGCATCAACAGGCAACTAAGTTTCATGAACTTGTGCATTTGATTTACTCCAATGGATAAAGGACGCGCGTCACGGTCTTTATGACAACGCAACGCGGTCTGCCAGTGTCACAGCAACCGTTAAGATCAAGCTATCCGCCTGTCGGCTGCTCCGGTTGGCTCGAACGTGTGTCGAGCTTCGTCTATTTCATCCAGCAATTTGGTATCAGTAAGATTGGTGAGTCAGTAAGTGATTCGACGTCGGAGAATCGTGGTGCATCCGTCGTGAATGTGGGCGCAGTCTACACCGATTTGCTGGTCGTGCAAATACAAACTATTGGCCGGGCTGAGAATTTTTCCAAACTGGCATAACAGTTTTTTATCAACTCATTCGTCAGCGCGCAGTTATTCGGCTACGCCACGCGGGATATTCTTTTTTCAGTAAGTCAGCCGCACGATTTGAATACCAGCCGTAACCCGTGCGGCGTTCGTGTTCGATCTCAGCCACGCTGTATTTGATGACGCTGTCGCGTCCGCTAAAGATCGGACGGTTCGTGCCAATCTCGTAAAAACGTGCCCACAGTGGCCCGGCGTTCGGGTCGGCTTCGATCACGCGGTCGTGGCCTTTTTCTAAATCAGCGCCGCGCTGGTCGTGATACTTAAACCCTTTGATCTGCGTTTCTTTTAACCAGTTGATAGCCGCTTCAATCGCCGCCACGACGCGCGCGTCAGGTTGCTCAAGGCTCATCAGAAAACGCACGATGCTGACGGTTTCGCTGCCACTGAGCGAAGGATGTTCATAAGCGCGCGCCTTCGCCGGAGCCAACGTCAGTTCATCGTGTTGCGCGCACCACGCCGTGAGCTTGTCCGCGACGACGATCTGCGTTTTCAGCATGCACTCAATGCCTTTGGTGACGGCTTGCGCAGCGCGTTGTCGCCGCGTTTCGTCAACGAACGCATAAGCCGAAGCCTTGCGTTCAATCTCGCGCAACAAGGTCAACACATTCGCCATCGCATCGTCGTTAAAAGTGATGTGCGAGTAATAGCCTTTGACCAACGGGAAGAATTGCGGCCATCCGCCATTGTCATATTGCGCCGCGAGCAGGTAATCCAGGCCTTTCGAAAACGAGGCTTTGAATCGCGCCTCTCGTGTCGCGTTGAAGACCTTCGCCAGATAACGCAATTGCGTATAGGTTCCGCCGTTATCAATCGTGGCTCCATCGGTTTCTTGTGCGAGCTTCGCGGCTTCGGCCTGACTCAACACAACTGACATATCAGTATTTTTCGGCCAGCCGCCGCTAGGGCGTTGCCAGCGCAACACATTGTCGGCGATGCGCACTGCTTCACCGCTCGCGTACCATTCCGGCTTTTGATTCAGCGCGTGGTTCCAGCGAACGGGGGCTTGCGCCAACGCCATGAATGACAATAACACTGCAATTATCCCGCCGCTAAAAATGCTTTTCATACTTTTCATAAACACAAAGCCGGCGGCATCCGCTTGATGGTCGGATACCCCCGGCTCTGTTTCGTAAGTCCGGCTTTGGTTTCGGTTAGAACCGCAGCTTCAACACGAACTCAATCTGACGCGGGTCATACGAATTTTGCGTGAACGCACCCCACGTATTCACGACGTCCTGCAACTGTCCGAGCTTCAAATTCAACGCTGGATTCGCTGTGATCGTCGCCGGAATCACCGTGCCGCCGAACGAGGTTTGTACGCCTGGTCGGAAGGTCGTGTGATTAAAAATGTTCGTCGTTTGCGCGGCCAGTTCAAGGTTGAACCGTTCGCCAATCTTGAACGTTTTTTCGAGCGACATATTCGTGTTCCATGCGCCGTTGGCGCGCAGGTCGTTGAAAGTCGCCGCCGATGTGCCATACCAGAACAGGTCGGGGATGGCGACGCCGTTCGGGCCAGTCGCTATACGTCCTTGAAAAGCATCAATGTTGTATTTCAAGAAGCAACGATTGCACGGCGTAATCACCCGCCCGCTGGGCAACGTGACTTGCGTCGTGCCGTTATACCAACGTTGCAACGCCTTCGGCACTTCAATATCCACACCCGGAATGCGGTCAGGCAAACCGTTGATCGAATTCGTGCCGCCGTTCGAGATCGGTGCGACGAATCCGCTTGAGGCGTTAAACGAACCGCCTACGCGCCAGCCGCCGATGACTTTATTGGCTATACCGCTCTTGAGATTGAGCAGCTTGCCGTTGCCGATCGGCAGTTCATAAACGTAAGACGCGACGAAACGGTGCGGAATATCGTTCGTCGAAATCTTGCGATTCGTGCGCCACGATTCTGGGCGAATGTTGCTGAAACCGTTCGTGCTGCCGCCATCCGAAAAGTTCTGATTGTTCGCCGCGTTATAGCTGCTGAACTCAATCAGCTTCGACCAGGTGTAATGCGCGTTGAATTGCAGCCCCTTGCTGAATTGCCGCGTAACTTGCAATTGCAAGCCGTGGTAATCCGATTCGCCGACGGTGTAATGAATGGCGTTGCCCTGATGCGGGTAAGGCAGGAAGGTTTCGATGCGCGGAATCGTGCGGTTGCGGATGTTGCCCGCGCCGAATGGAATCAGTGGCCCGGTCGCAGCTTGCGGACTGTTCGGATCGCACGTTTGCAAGGTTTGAAACGGATTGCAGATGTTTTGCGTCGAAGGATTGACCGTGCCATTGCTGGCGACATATTGATTGCGCCAGCCTTGCAAAACCGCCGGGTCAACAAATTGCGAGTTGTTGACGTTGATGAAAGTCACCTGCAAACGACTGCCGTGCGAACCGATATAACCGACCGACGTAACCCAATCGTTGCCGAATTTCTTTTCAGCAATCAGGTTCCACTGTTGCACGATGCCGTTGCGATAATTTTGCGGGAAGCGCCGCACGAGTCCGCCATAGATACCCGGATTCTTTTCGTCCGCGCCAATCGGCAACACAATCGGACTCACCGCCAACGAATTGAATGGGCCAATCAACGTGCCAACGGGATTGGTTCCGTAAGGCGTCGTCGCATTGCCTGAGTTAAGCGAACTCGTCGCCGTCGCGGGCGAAAACGGCCCCGCGCCATAAAAACCCGGCCCGTCGTTGTAACCAGTGTTGGAAGGAATGTAAGTCAGCCCGTAACCACCGCGCAGCACCATCTCATTGCGCAACTGCCAGGCAAAGCCCAAACGCGGGCCATAGTTATTCCATTCGGTCGGCCACATATTGCGGCGGTCTACGTTGACGCCAGGGAAGACGATCTTGCCGGTCGTGCCGAACGGATTTTTTAGATCGAGGTCGAGCGCGCTGATGCGATTAAATCGTTCAGTCGGACCGGGTTGCACGTCCCACCGCAAACCTAAATTCACCGTCAGCTTGTCAGTCACTTTCCAATCGTTTTGGGTATAGAGCGCCTGATATTTTTGCGCCAACGCCAATTGCACTGCGAAGCCTGAACGCTCTTCCATAAAGCCCGCGCCTAACGCAATCGAAGCCGGGCCATAACCACCGAACGACGCATCCGGCACGGTCAAGCCCGCTGTCGAGCCGCTGGCATTGATGTTTTGCCGCGTGTATTCAGCCCCGGTTTGCACCTGAAACGGATCGTGCGGGTCAGTGTAATTCGACAGCAACACTCGATAGGTTCCGCCGAACTTGTGCGTCCAGCGACCGCGCGTCCACGTCATACTCGCGTTGGCGTCGGTGTTGGTTTGGCGTTCGCGTTTGTGCAGGAATTGTCCGTCATGCAACGGGCTCAAGTTGCCGCCCGGTGCGAATGAAGGCGGCGCACCGAGAATCACGCTCAACGCCTGAATCTCTTTCGGAATACCGAATACGCCATAATCGAAGTTGTCGAACACATCCACTTCGTTGTCACTTTGAATGCGGTTCACACCAATGCGCGCGTCAATGATGATGTTGGACGAAACCGACCACGTGTCGCCAATCGAAATATAAGGGTTCTTGTCGGGTTGCTGATTGCCCGCCATTTCGTTGCGGCTATAAAACTGATTGTCTGGCCCCCACGAACGCGGCGTCACGATGCGGCCTAACTGAATGCCGCCCGTGCCATAAAAATTATGTTTGCCCCAATTCCAGTCTACGCGCGAGTTGACGTTGTTTTTGCCGAACTGTTGTTTGCCGCGATAGAAAAAATTGTTGCGGTTATAGACATCTTCGGGCGTGCGGTTTGCCAGTGGATAAGCTTTTAAAAACGCCAGGCCTTGCGCGTTCAAACGATTCGCGGGCAAAGCCGTCGTTCGCACTAAACCTGTGGCATCGGTGAGGGTCGGAAATTGCGCGCGCAAATAAGCCGAAGACGTGCCGATGCGGGTAGCACTAAACGGATCGAAAATCTTGATCGGCGTGGCGCGTCCGCTGACATTGACGAGTGTCTGACTGAAATCGCCCCCGCGCTCTGCCGCCGTCGGTACGGTTTTCAAAAAGTCGTAGTTGCGGTTGAACTCAAGCCCCTCGTAACTGGCAAAGAAAAACGCGCGGTCACGAATGACGCGTCCGCCAAAGGTGCCGCCATAAGTGTGCGACTTGAACGGTCCGCGCGCGACGTTGCGCGCGTTGTCAGAAAAGTTATTCGCGTTGAGCGCCTCGTTGCGCACGCGCCAGAAACTCGAACCGTGCCAGTCGTTGCTGCCGCCTTTGGTCGTAAAAATAATCACGCCTTGCGCGCGGCCATATTCCGCCGTGTAGTTATTGACGATGGTCTTGACCTCTTGCAACGATTCCTGATTCGGCAGCACGGCGGCTTCGTTCCAAGCCGAGCCTTGCACGCTGACGCCATCAAGAATGATGTCGTTCGAGAACGCCGAACCACCGTTGATGCTGATCGCCGAAGCCTGACGGCGTCCGTCAATGCCGATGCCGAAGCTAAAAGTGTTTTGCGTATTGTTAAATGCGCCGCGCGGAATCACCCCGGCTTGCAGCGTCGCATAAGCAAACGGGTTGTGCGTGATGTTGGGCAACACTTGCACGAGGCGTTCGTTGATTTGCCCGCCGACAGTCGCGCTCGCGGTTTGCAACGCCGCCGCATCCGCCGTCACTGTCACGGTGTCGCTCGCACCGCCCGCTTGCAGCTTGATTTCGATCTGTACGCTTTGCGCCGTCGAAACCACGATGCCGGTTTGCGTGTATTTGGAAAAACCCGAACCCGCTTTTTCGACTTTGACCGAATAGGTGCCCGGCGCGAGATAAGGCACGGTGAAACTGCCGGATGCATCAGACGTTGCATTCACTGCAATGTTAGTTTCCTGACTGACGACGCTGACTGACGCGCCCGGCACGACTGCGCCGGTCGAATCAGTCACTACACCAGTGATCGCGCCAGACTTGATTTGTCCGAACGCCGTCACAGCACATAGCAGGCACAGCGCCAGACTGACGCAATACTTTGCGAAAGGTTTCATAAACATAACTTCAGACTCCTTGTAATTTCGGATGGCTAAACAGTCGTCACCGCGACGTATGCGACAACGGACTTCGTTCAGATTGATTTTTTCCAGCAAAGCTAATTCGTCGGTTGATCCTGAGAGATGCAAGGTCAGGATCGTAATTGGTATGACAGATAGTAAGGGCAAACGATTGATCTGTAAATTTCACGCCGCCTAACGGCTCACTGGTTGCACAGCAACTCCCAATCGTTGCGCCAGCCAATCCGCGACTTGGTTTTTGTATTCGGGCGCGAAACTTTCCCAGCGCGCCATGCCGTGCGTGCCGTCGGGAATCGTAATCAAATCGCACGCGACTCCCGCCGCTTTGAGCTTCGATTGAAAGAGCGGCGACCACGAATACAACACGCTCATATCGCCCGTGCCGTGTACCAGCAAAAACGGCGGCAAGCCCGGCTTTGATGTGATTTATGGACGAGGCCTCACGCAATAACTGTAATGTCAGTGGTCAAATAGAGGTTCTTTATTTCAAAGCCAAGTGACCGCGAATGACGCGGATTGGCGCGGATGAAGATCCGAACTCTAACCGCGAGAATCCGCTGCATCCGCGTCATCTGCGGTCGCAAGGTATTGGTTTTCAAATCATCCGCCTTACGCGCAATCTTGAGTTATTTTCCCGCGCTTTTCACGTTAAGAATTACGCGCCGATAAGCGGTCAGCGCAGGCGTTCCGTTGTCAGTCACAGCGAGAATGATGTGAGCGATGCCCGCAGGACAAGCCCGGTTCATCGGCAACCATTGCGGACGGCACGCCGCCGTCGGCGTAACAGTGGCTTTTGAAGAATTGCCTTGCGCAATCGTTACCGCAGCCATGTTCGTGTTTCTGCCGACATTGCCCGCTTCTTCATAGTGAAACCATTGGTAAGTGAGCTTGTCACCGTCAGGGTCTTTGCTGGTGCTGGCGTTGAGCGTGATGGCTTTACCGGCTTCCGCCTCCAGCGTAATCACTTCAGTGCCGCTGTTACCGTTCACCACGAGTTGCGGGCTGTGGTTGGCCTGGTTGAAAGGCTTGATCGTCCAATCCATGCGCGCGGCGAATTCGTGTTGAAACGCCGTGCGCCAACGCCAAATCGTAGCTTGATCAGAAATATATGTTTTGCCATCTGTGCCCCTGACAGCGTCGCGCGAATTGACACGCGGGAACGCATCGCCACCTTGCGTCCACAGCGGGCGCGTTTCGCCATAAGCCTGCCGCCAGATATAGCGTCCGCCCCAGCCGCCCCAACTCGCGTGGCGAAAGCTGTTCAAACCATTGTTGGTGAGAAACAGATAGGCGGGCGTATCGCCTTCCATAATAAAAGCGAACTTCGGATAGAGCTTGCCCAGCGGGCCTTTCGCGCGGATGTTGGTTTCGAGCCATTCGTTCGTCACTGTCGTGCTGTCTGCGCCTTGTCCGTTTTGGTAATAGACATCGCCGCTGATGCCAGTCCACGTCGCCTGACCGTATTCGCCACCGTCGGGACTGCTGGGTTTGCCGATGTAATGCAGATTAGGAAACTCGCGGCGAATCCACGGCCCTGCGTCGTCTTGATCTGAAATCGTATAAACGCGCAACTTGGCAATCAGCTTCTCAACCTCAGCCGCCGACCGCGTCGCGCGCAAATGAATCAAGGCTTGCGCAAACGTATTCGCCCCGCCCCAAATCGAAACCCACAACGGACGAGCATCACTTTTATCAAGCGCGCGAATGATCGCTTCTGCTCCGCCAGACATTTTGCCTGCGCCCGTCGCAGCCATGCCGTAATCCGGCTGGCCTGAAACCACCAACGCATCAAGCGCGGCGGCTTCAGGCCAACCCGTCGCGTGCTTGAGCAGGTTGGCACGCACTTCGCCATAAGCCGCGACGATCTTTTTCATCACATCGGGCTGGACTTTGTTTTTCTGCCACGTCGAAGTCGTCGCCACCAACACTTCAAAATCAATTTCGTTGGCATAAAGCAACAGCCGCACGAACGACATTTGATCGTCAGGTTCGTTGCCCATGTCGGTCAGCACAACGACGCGCGGCTTGCCGACGAAATCGTCTACGGGATGGGGTGATAGGACTTGACCGTTGGCAGTTCCAGCGAAAGCTAGTGCCACCCAAACCAGCAAAGAACATATTTTCGGCAATCGAATACTCATCATAGATTCGCCCCCACAACCATCATCTTTTTTCAGATAGCGTAAGTGTGATTTAGTATGTCTGTGAAAAAGGAGTTACCTCTATGTTGGAAACCATCACTTTAGAAGAAGCGCAAATCAGCTTGCCTGCATTGATCGAGCGTTTGCTGCCTGGCGCTGAAATTATCATTACGCAAAATCAGCAGCCCGTTGCCCGCTTGAACGCAGCCAACACCGCATTGCCAACGCCGCAATTCGGAAGCTGCCGTGGCGCATTGACCGTCATCAGCGAAGACGACGAACACTTAACCGACTTTCAGGAATATCTGACGTGAATTTGTTGTTAGACACCCACGCGCTGCTTTGGTTCGTGTTAGGCGATAAACAGTTGAGTCTCGCAGCACGACAACTTATCGAAAATTCAGCCAGCTTCAAATTCGTCAGCCCGACGAGTTACTGGGAAATTGCCATCAAGATCAGCATTGGCAAGTACGCCTTAAACGAACCTTACGAAACCTTTTTCGACCGGGCCATCCGCCAAAACGGCTTTCAGATTTTGCCCATCGAACCGCGCCACACCGTCGCGCTCACCACCTTGCCATACCATCACCGTGACCCGTTTGACCGCCTGATGATTGCTCAAGCAATGATCGAACGCCTGACGATAGTGAGCGCCGATACCGCCCTGAATGCCTATCCAATCCAAAGGCTTTGGTAACACATCGCATTACTTGAAGTACCGACTAGCAAACGTCAAAAACGTAGGCCAGTTCGGCCCCGGCGTATGCCCCGCAGTGTGTTGGCGAAAAGCTACGTCGCCATCGAGGAAGGTTTCGATGGGCGGAAATTCCATCGTCGTCATCGGTTTTTTACCGAGCAATTTATAAACCGGCCCGGCGTGTGCGCCCGCGAGGAACATGCCTTTGGCGTCTACCCAGCCATCGCCATTGACTGCGCCGGAGCTGATAAACACAGGACGTGGCGCGCAGAGCGCAACGAGTTCGTGCGCGTCTATTGGCAAATCATTCGCGGTCAGCGGCCCGGCGTATTTCATATAGTTCCCCGCCATCCAGTGGTATTCACTCGGTGCGGCGACGTTCTCGACCATCTCGCCGTAATTGTTGCGGCGATGAATTTTCGCTCCGCCCGCGCCCGACGAACTCACGAACGCCACGGCCAGGCGCGGCTCGTAAGCCATTGCCACCAGCGTAGCTTTGCCATAACGCGAATGCCCCTCGAGCGCGACCATCTTTGCGTTCACGGCTTTGTCGGTCTCGAAATAATCAATCGCACGGCTCGCGCCCCAAGCCCAGGCGCGCAACGCGCCCCAGTCATCCACCTTGCGCGGCTGGCCTTTATTGACAAGGCCGATGATGCCTTGCGTGAGTCCTGCGCCATTGTCGGCTTGAATGCTCGCGGGCACGAGCGTCGCGTAAGCCCAGCCTTTTTCTAATACCAATTGTTGCCAAGGTGGAGGTACTCCCACTGGATCACCAAGCCGTGGCGTATTTAGATTTGCCGGACGATTGGGCAATGGTCCGAAGCTCAACTCTATCACAACCGGCGCGGCTTTAGCGTTAGCAAGCGTCGTCAGCGTCAAGCGAATGCCTACGGTGACTTGCGGATAAGACGAATTGTCTACGTGGCCGATGAGTTGTTTGGTGACGACGGCGTGGCCGAACCTCTCTTCATTCGTCGTGCTGGTCACTTCCCAATTCACTTTGGGCGTGAGCTTAGGCGCGCGGCCATACATCTCGCGGTCAAAGTCTTCGACAATCTCAGCGCGACGTTGATTCCACCATTGCTTCGCCGAAGTCACTGGCTTGCCGTTTTTGAGTTTGAGCGGATCAGGCAACGGCGAATGCGGCAACACTTTCGCTTCGTCATAATTCGCCGCATTCGGCGCTTGCGGATTGCTGCCGCTCGCGCCTTGCCGCAAGGCCTTGATGCCGAGCAAGTCCATCATTCGTTGATGATCGGCCTTAGTCGCCGCCTGTTGTGCAGCCATTTGCGCTTGTTGTTCGGGCGTCAGTTGGCGCTGGGGTTGTTGCGCGACGACCGCACACGCGAACACTGACAAAACAGTCAGGGTAAAGTTGAAGAATAGTTTCATGGTTCGAATCCTTGATTGCTTCTGACGAATATCTTGCAGCAGCGGGCGCGTGAACGTGATGGCCTTTTCAACGCAGAGTTGCGCGGAGGTTCCGCAGAGTTACCGCAGAGAAGAAAGAGAGTAGATAAAATCTCTTCTCCGAATTCCTCTGCGGCGACTCTGCGGAACCTCCGCGCAACTCTGCGTTGAGAATGACTTACGGAGCCTTACGATTTACTTCGCGCGTTTCGCTGTGAAATCCACGGGCGGAGGCGCTTGACCGCCGGGCCCTTCGCCTTCAAACGAACGGGTGAATTTGATTTCATCGCCCGCCAGCTTGCCTTTATAAGCCATGGTGAATTTGTTGCCATTGAATTCGCGCACGACTTTGAACGCTACGTCATCGCCCTTGATCGTGCCGTCAGAAATCGCGGCATCGCCGCGCGGACTTGTGACCGTACCCGTCAATTTGTCACCTTCCGCTTTTAGGTTGATGACGGTTTCCTGCATCGCGCCGTCGCGTCCGGGAATTTGTCCTACCCATTTGCCGTCAACGCCAGCGGCCAGGGCGACCGCCCACAGCGCGAATAAAAGTCCGGTTGCTAAACCAATAGTTCTAAGTTTCATAGTTAATTTTCCTTGTTGGGTTGTTAGGTAAGCGTGGTGGTCAGTGAATGCAATTCGTCAGGCATTTCAAGCGCCGTTTGCCAATCCATAAACATTTTGTTGAACGAATAGCCGCGCTTTGCCCTTTGACACTGTAAGGACGCCGTCGCGCTGCGCACGGTTTCAAGGGTATTCAGTTGCGTCATCATCAATCAGCAAAAGTGAATTCGTTGAGATTGAGCAACACGCGGCAAAAATTCGACAAGCCATGCGTGCGCGCAAAGGCTACGTATTTTTCAAGTTCGCTCTTTGACGGCGCACGACTCAACGCCAGCCAGTGCGCACGTTTGATTTGTGCGGCGAGGTCATTCGGCTTTTCACGTTCCAACCGCGCGGCGAAGTGCTCGGCTTGCGTGACCATAAAACCGTTGTTGAGCAAGGCCAGCGCCTGCAAAGGCGAAAGGCTTTCGTTGCGTTTGTCTACGCGCATCGAAGGGTCAGCGCAATCAAGCGCCGTCATCCACGGCTGCGTTTGCGAACGCACAATGAACCGATAAATCGAACGCCGCCACGTGTGCGCGTCATTCGGGTCAGCCAAACCGTATTCGTAATGCGGCGAATGCTCAGGCCGTTCGATGACGAAATCCTGCCAACCCGCGCCGCCCATCTTCAGATCGAGTTTGCCGCTGACGGTCAGTACGGCATCGCGCACGGCTTCGGCTTCGAGCTTGCGGCGATTCTGTCGCCAGAGCAGCGAGTTGTCGGTTGTCGGTTGTCGGTTGTCGGCTATTGGCTGACTGGTTTGCCGATAGGTCGCGCTCATAACGATGAGTTTGTGCAAGCGTTTGAGCGAACCGCCGCTGTCACGGAAATCCGCCGCGAGCCAGTCGAGCAATTCAGGATGCGAAGGCCGTGCGCCATTCAAGCCGAAATCATTGGGCGTCGTGACCAGCCCTGCGCCGAAATGATATTGCCAGACGCGGTTGACGATGCTGCGCCACGTCAGCGGATTGTCGGGATGCGTGAGCCAACGCGCTAAGGCTGCGCGGCGCTCGGCTTCGGGCGCGTCTTGGGGAATCGCAAAACGCGCCGGTTGAAACGACAACAGCGAGAGCGCGCCTGCACTGACTTCCTGCTTCGGCGTAGTCACTTGCCCGCGTGCCAACAGGTGAATCGGACGCGGCTTGCCGTTGTTGGCTCCCGTGCCGACAAACGTCCCCGTGCCGTAATGCACCGTGCCCGCATAAACGACTTCAGGTTTGGGAAAGGCGGCGAGTTGTTGATTGAGTTGCGCGAGTTCGATCACATAAGCATCGCGTTCGGCGCGTGTCTCCGGCTTCATTGCCGCGTCTACCAATTGCGTGCGCGACGTTCTGAGTTGCGCGACTGCGGCGGCGTTGTCAGGTTGCTGGGCGGCTTCAGCAATTTGCTTATCGAGTTTCGTGATGGTTTCGCCCGCTTCTTTGGCGGCGTCGCGTTCGATGACGCGCTTACGTTCGGCGAGGTCGCGCTGGCGTCCGTCAAGTTGATTGAAACGCGCCGTCATCGCCGGATCATTCACGAAATACTTTTTATCGGCGCGATCAAGCGCTGCGAAGACAGCCTGTAACGAGTAATAGTCTTCCTGCGAAATCGGATCGAACTTGTGATGATGGCATTGCGCGCAATGCACGGTGACGCTGGCAAACGTGCCAATCGTATTCGCCACCATATCGTCGCGGTCCAGGTGGCGCGCGATCTTGCCGTCAATTTTCGTCTCAGGCAGTTCAGCGTGTCCGATGAAATCCCACGGCCCGGCGGCGATGAATCCCAACGCCTCATTGCCGTCGCGCGTGCCGGGATACAACACGTCGCCCGCAATTTGTTCTTCGACAAAACGCTTATAAGGTTTGTCTTCGTTAAACGCGCGAATCACATAATCACGATAGGGCCACGCATTCAGTCGCGGCTTGTCTTTGTCATAGCCGTGCGTGTCGCCGTAATGAACTACGTCAAGCCAGTGGCGCGCCCAGCGTTCGCCATAACGCGGCGAGGCCAGTAATTCGTCTACGAGCTTTTCGTATGCATTGGCTGAACGATCATTCATGAATTGCTGCACGCGTTCAGGCGAAGGAGGCAATCCAATCAAGTCGAAAGACAAACGGCGAATCAGCGTGCGACGGTCGGCTGGCGGCGACATCGTTAAGCCTTTGGCCCAAAGTTTATCGGCGATAAAAGCATCTATCGGAGTGCGGAGTGCGGAGTGCGGAGTGCGGAGTTTCGGAACCGCGGGTTTCTGTATTGGTTGCCACGCCCAATGCGGTGTCTCGCTGTCTTTCCGTTTTTGTGTCTCTGCTTCTTTGTCGCCCGCTTCGATCCACCTTTTGATAAGAGCGATTTGCGCGGCATTCAACCGCTCGCCCGTCGGAGGCATTTGCTCACCCTCAACAGCCGTGATGCGTTGATATAAGCGGCTCGCTGGCGCATTGCCTTTGACGATTATAGATGAACTCAACACAAACGATTTTGCGTCGAGTCGCAATCCGCCGCTTGGTTTTTGTGCATTGTGACAAGCCAGGCAATGGGCTGCGAATAAAGGCTGAATGTCGCGCTCAAAAGAAACGGTTGAGGGTTGTTGTGCGTTCGCGTTCCATTTGGTCGCAACTAACAGTAAGACAGCGAAGCTCGCTGCCAACAAGAATACAGATTTGAAGCCTGTTCTTTTCATCTCTCCAATGCGGTTAGCTGCCGAAGCGAAACAGCTTTATCGCATTCAAGCCTAAAACATTTGCCTGCTCTGCTTCTTTCAAATGAGACAAATAACCGCGCACTTTTTCCCGCGCGGCGCGATAGCTTTCCACCGTAGCCGTTGGCCCAAAGCCTCCGCCGTAAATCATCCGGTCTGCGCCATAAGCATCACTGAGTTGTTTGATCGTTGCCGAAATGTCGCGGTGCGGATATTCGCTCGGCGCGGGAATCGCGGCGAGTTTCATAATCACATTGGGCAGCTTTGCCCAACTAACAACGGTTGCGTGTTCTTCGGGCGTACCCTGAAACGGACGACCGAGGTGGTCAATGATGACTTTCGTTGAAGCAAACTCTTTGATCAACGGCGTGAAGTTCGCCGCGTAACGCGGTTCGAGATGAATCTGAACCATCAAGCCCAGATCGCTGGCTTGCTTCCACAGCGCGCGCAATTCGGGTTTGCCGAACGGCGGCAAGCGATCAGGCGCGTAAGCATGCACCCGCACGGCTGACACGCCGCCGCGTTTCGCCAACGCAGGCAGTTGTTTCATGGATTCAGGTTGATCGGCGAAAACGAGGCAGGTTCCCTTCAAGCGGCCTTTGCCTAGATCAAGGCAATAGTCGAGGTAGCGATGATCGTCTTGATAAGGTTCGGGATGAACTACAACCGCGTGCTTAACGCCTGCGCCATCCATCAACGCTAACAACATTTCGGGCGTAGAAGGCGGAGCCGGTTGATAAGGGCCGCGCGAATGATAGGGAAAGCGTTTGTCTTGTGTTCCGGCAAAGCAATGCAGGTGCGTGTCTACGATGGGGTTGGCTCCGTAAGGCGCAAGCGCAGCCATTGAGAGCGTTTGAATAAATTCTCTTCGGGTTGTCATTTGGTTTTCTCGCTGATGCAAAACAATTGATTTTGACTGCGCAGATACAACTCGCCCGCAACGATAACGGGGGAAGCGATGAAAAATTGATCGTCGAGTTGATTGCTGCCGATAACTTCGAACTGTTCACCCATTTTGACGATAGTGACGGCTCCGCTTTCGCTGGCGAGATAGAGCTTGCCATCCGCCGCCGTCGGCGAAGCCTTGTAATTGTCAGGCGTAGGCAAACGTTTCTGATGGTAATAAGGCACGCCCGTCGTCGCGTTGAAACAACTCAGCATGCCGCTATCGGTCAGCGCGTAAAACTTCCCGTCGTGCAACACCGGCGAAGGCGTATAAGACAAGCCGCGCGTATGGCTCCACGCAATGGCGTCGCTGCCCGTGAGGTCGCCTTCGCGCCCCAGCTTGATCGCCATCAGTTTCGGATCGCGGTGTCCGGTCATCGCCAACACGAGATCGTTATGCAACAAGGGGACAGGAATCGCATTCAAGCCCAAGCCCGCACATTCCCAAATGAGTTTGCCGTTCGCTAAGTCATAAGCGCGAACCTTTTTCGAACCGTTCGTGATGATCTGTGTGCGGCCTTTGACTTCGGCAAACAGCGGCATTGCCCATGTGCTGATTTCGTCACGCGACGCGCGCCACGCTTCTTTGCCCGTGCGTTTGTCGAGCGCGACGACGAATGAATTACTTTCTTGATCGTGCGTGAGAATCAGCCAGTCGCCGTGCAAGCCCGGTGCTCCGCCTTCGCCGAACTGGTTGCGCATCGTCATCTTTACGTTAAGGTCTTTTTGCCAAATCAGCTTGCCGTCGAAGTCATAACAAAAAGTCCCGCGCGAGCCGAACCACGCATAAACATACTTGCCGTCAGTCGCGGGCGAAGCCGAAGCGAAGCTGCCATAGCGTTGGTGATAGCCCTCGTGCGGCGCTGCGATTTTGGCGGTGCGCTCCCACAGCGTCTTGCCCGTCAGCCGATCAAGGCAGAGCAGCATGAATTTGTTTTCTTCGCCCGCGCCAAAACCACCTTGCGGATTGGGCGCAGGCGTCAAGCCTTCTTTGTTGGCTTTGCCCGTTGGCACTGCCGTCGTCACAAAAATCTTGTCGCCCCAAATAATCGGCGTCGAATAGCCGCGTCCGGGAATCGTGATTTTCCATTTGATGTTTTGGGTGTCGCTCCACTTGGTTGGAGCCGTGCCGCGCGCTACGCCAGTGTTGAAGGGGCCGCGCCATTGGGGCCAGTGGTCGGCGTTCTCGGCGCTAAAAACAGCGGGCAGTGAAAGCAGCAAAAGCGAGCAAGCAAAAGCGAATAGTTTTTTCATAGTTCAACCTGATGAATCATTAAGCGCGGCGCAAGGCAGTAAGGGGAGCGTGAGCGCAATGAGATCAAGGCAAGCTATTTGCAAAAAGGGCTTTCGCCACAAAAACGCACAGAAGACACAAAAGGAAACTCCATTGTCAGAAATCTTTTTTGTGGCCTTTGTGCTTTTTTGTGGCGAAAAAATCTCCTGCAACTTCCTTGCCTTAATCTCAGGTCGCTCACGCTCCTCGTACTGCTTACCACAACAATTTCAAAGCAAACTGAATCTGCCGTGGCGAGTTTGCCTGTCCGGTGATTTGCCCAAACGTCGTCGAAGTCACGCTCGTGTTCGGCGAGCCAAACCTTGGCGTATTAAACGCATTCAGCGCCTCGACGCGAAATTGCACTTTCATCTTTTCGATAGCCTGGAATTCTTTGAACACCGAAAGGTCGAAAGCGCGCAGCGCGTCGTTGCGCAAGTTTACCGTAGCCCCTGCGTTGCCGAACGTGAAAGCCGCCGGTTGGGTATAAACGCTCGTGTCGAAATATTTCGCCAAGCGTTCGTCAACCTTGCCGCTTAGACGCGGGTCATTACCATTCGTATTCGGCCTGGTCAGCGGATTGAACAAGCCCGCCGTATTATTCGCCGTGATGCTCAACGGCGTACCCGATTGAAACGTAGTGATGCCGTTGAATTGCCAGCCGCCGATCATTGTGTTGACCACACTGTGAACGCCGCTGCCAAAACGCCGTCCTTTGCCGAAAGGCAACTCATAGAGATAGCTGACGACAAAACGATGCGCGATGTCTATGTCAGCCAGCGAGCGGCTTTGCCGAATGTTATAGCTATCCTGATGGTTCAAGCTCTCTTCGATGTTCTTGCCCCAAGTGTAATTGCCGTCAATCATCAGTCCTTTCGCCAGCCGTTTGCCGAACGTCACTTGCAAGGCGTGGTAGTTCGACGAGTTGCCGCTTGAGTACAACGGAATGATGCTGGTGAATTGCGGATAAGGCCGCAACAACTGGCCGCGCGCAATCGTCCGCGAAGTGAAAAAGCCGCCCGTACCCAAACCGAAAAACGGATTCGGCACGGCTTGGTTCAACGCTGAACCGAGCGCGAGATGTTTCGGATCAAGTTGATTTAAATCCAAACCGCCTTCGCCGTTGCGCGAAAGTTGCAAGCCGCGCGTGCCGACATACGCGACTTCCAGATTCACTTGCCAGGGCAGCGTGCGTTGAACGTTGACGTTCCATTGTTGCGCCCACGGCGTCACGGTGTCTTGCAACACCGATTGCAGGTTGGCTCCGGCTTGGGTCAATAAACCGTCAGCCGCGCCTGGCAAGCCGCGAAAGCCGTTCGGATAAGGATTGCGCAACAAATTGACCGGCGTAATGCCGTCGGTCGTCGTTAACCACGGATATTCGGTGCGGAAGCCGAACGGCCCAACCGTACCCTGCGCCCCCTGGTTCGACGGGCCGAATATGTGCGCATAGCCCGCGCGAATCACCGTCTTGTCATTGAACTGATATGCCAGTCCCAAACGCGGCGCGAGGTTGTTGGTGTCTTTGAAATATTGATGGCGCGGGTTGCCATTGACGCCGACGAAAGCTACGCCGCCTTTCAAGTTGGGGAATTCCGTCTGCCGCGAAGCGAGCGGCGAAACCGCGTTCGGGTCGAAATAATTCATGCGGTTATAACGTTCGGTGCGCGGCGCGTCGTAGTCATATCGCAAGCCCAGGTTGAGCGTCAGCTTGCTCGTGATACGCCAATCGTCTTGCACATACCCTGCATAATAAAAACTTTGCGACGCGACGTTCTTCCAGCCCTGAATCAGCACGTTACCTGTGCCACCCGTGCCGAGCAAAAACGAGGCGAATCCATAACCAGCCGAACTACTCGCCGTATTCGGATTCGGCCCTTGCGTCATGCCGGCGTTGAAATTGAACTGCCCGGCATTACGCGCTTCCCACACGTTGACGCGAATCAACCGCACTTCGCCGCCATACTTCCAATTGTGTTTGCCTTGCGAGCGCGTGAGTGTGGCGATAAACGGATAGCTCATAAACGCATTGAAACGATGATCGTTGCCGCCCAAACTGGTTTGTCCGGCGACGCCGACGGCAGGAAACATCTGACGATCAACTACGCCATCAATCGCGGTAGACAAGCCCAAACTCGAAGGTTTGAAACCCAAACCCTGATTCGAGAATACGAACAACGTACGCGCAAAGCCGAGGCGTCCGGTAAAAACCGTCGAAGGCGAAAGCGTGTGCGTATATTCGGCAACAAAGTTACGCGCGCGGTTTTCCTGAATCACGCGGCCTTCGGCAATCGTGAGGTTTTCAGCGAAAGCCTTGAGCGGCACATCGTTGGTATAACGATGCGAATAGCGCGCAAAGAAGGTTTGCGTCTCAGAGATGCGGTGATCAATGCGACCATCGAAATTGTCTAGATTGATTTGCGTCGAACCCGAAGCGAGATAGTTATTCGCGCCCGTGCCCGCATCGCCCGGCTGATTCGGGAGCGGATAAAATTTCATGATGTTCAGCGCTACTGGGTCAAACATTGATACCGGAATCTTGTTTTCCGCAAACTGATCGCGGACGAAGGCCGTGCCGCTCGCGCGCGTCGTGAACGGATTGAAGACGCGAATCAATGCGCCCGCCTGATTGAATGTTTTAGAGAAATCGCCAGCGCGCTGTTCGACCGTCGGCACCGTGCGCAACGAACGCGCAAAGCTGCGCGCGCGCAAGCCTTCATACGAACCCATGAAAAATGTTTTGTCTTTGCGAATCGGTCCAGTCGCGTGTCCGCCGAACTGGCTGCGTTTGAAACTGCCGAGCGGACGACCCGCGCGATTCTCAAACCAGTTGTTCGCGTCGAAAACCGAATTGCGCAAGAACTCATACGCCGAACCGTGCAATTGATTCGTACCCGATTTGAAAACTACGTTAAGCACGCTGCCCAGACTGCGACCGAACTCAGCCGGATAAGTCGCGCCCATCACTTTGAATTCCTGAATCGCGTCAACCGACGGAAAAACCGAAATGCCGGTGAAGCCGTTGACCGTCGGGAACGAAGCCGTCACGCCGTCAATGACTGTATCCATCATCGTCGGACGCGCGCCGTTCACCGAATAATTCATCTGGTTGTAATTGTTGCCGATGCCACCCGACACGCCCGGCGTCAGGTAAATCAGCGAATAGACGTTGCGCGAGTTGAGCGGCAATTCGAGGATGCGTTTGTTGTCTACGACCTTGCCCAGCGCCGAAGTCGTAGTTTCGAGCAAAGGTTGTTGCGAATTGATTTCGACGGTTTCGCTGACCGCGCCGACTTCGAGTGCGAAATCCGCAGTCAGGGTTTGTTGCACCTGCAACGTGATGTCGTTGCGGACGGCGCGACGAAAGCCGGTGGCTTTGGCTTCGAGGCGATAAAGCCCGACAGTCAAAGGCGGCGACGTGTAATAGCCGCTGCCATTCGTCGTCACCGTGAAACTCTGATTGGTTTGCACTTGCGTGATGATGATTTCGGCGTTGGCGATAACTTCGCCATTGGCGTTTTTGACGGTGCCGACAAAGGCTCCGGTGAACGATTGCGCTAAGGCGACGTAGCTCATAAAAGCCAACGCGGCGCAAAGCGATAAAACGAAATGGTGGCGGTGCTTCATCGAAAACCTCCGGTGATGGTTCCTTGGGAGAACGAATTGTTGTTGTGTCGTAAAGGTAGTTGTAACGCTGGAAAAATTGCAGCCGAAGTATGCGCCACTCAACTGCGATTCGTCCATACCGCCACTTAAGTGAAGCCTGTGCAAATGAAACAATAACTTGGGTCGGCGCAGCTTGTGGAGTGCGGCGGCTTTGACGCCGCTTTCCCAAGTCTCCGCGTTGGGCGCGCTCAGGACGGTGTGTGAAAGCGGCGTCAAAGCCGCGGCGCTTCACAGGCTTCGCCTTTCTCGAATTACGCACAGGCTTCAATTAAGTGATTTGATTGCCTGATTTGAGGCATCTGGCTTATTGTGTGCCGCCTTCAAAAAACGCATTACCATTTCAAAGGAGACCTCGATGAAACATTGCACAATGAGACATTGGCTTTACGCCGTGTTGAGCGGGCTGTTGCTGACCCTCAACATCCAAGCAACCGAGACCAGCAAAGCCGTCGTCATTTATGACGACAAGGCAACTGACGTGAGCGCAGCCAAGCTGCCCACCGCCAAGCCGAATGATTTATGGATCACGTTGGCGGATCTGAAAGCGGCGACCGGATTCGTCAACAAGCCGCAAGGCGTTTGCCGCGAAGAGCTTTGCTTCCCGCTGCCGAAAAAACAGCGCGCCGCGTTTTTGCAAACCCAGAGCAAAACGACGTGGTTCAATTTGACGGAGTTCGCGCGCTTGCTCAAACAGCCCGTAGCGCACGACGACGCACTCGCTACCTGGTATTTCGGACAACGCTCAGAAGTGCAAAACAGCTTCACGCAAAATTTCAAAGCGCCGAATTTCACCTTGCCTGATAAGAACGGCAAGCTGCATTCGCTGTCAGATTTTCGCGGCAAGAAAGTGCTGATCGTGACGTGGGCTTCGTGGTGAGGTTGCCGTGCTGACCTGCCAGGCTGGCAGACCATTTATAGCGAACTCAAAAATCAAAACTTCGAAATCATCTCGGTCGCCGAAGACACCGGCGGACTCAAAGCCGCACTGCCGTGGATCGAAGCGGGCAAGGCTGATTACACGGTGCTGGTTGACAAGCAACATGTGGTGACGCGCCTTTACGACATGCTTAACGTCCCGACCGCCGTTTGGATCAATGAACAAGGCCGCATCGTGCGTCCCAACGAAGTCGCTTATTCCAACAACAAAGGGATAGGCATCACCAAAGTTGACACCGAACCGTGGATCAACGGCTTGCGCGATTGGGTCAAGCTCGGCGACAAAAGTGCGTTTGCGATGAGCGAAGCCGAGTTGCGAGAACGCTTGAAACCGCAAAATCCTGATTGGGCATTGGCTTCGGCTGAATTCGGTTTGGCCGAATATCTTTATCAAACTGATAAAGGCGAAGCTGCGATTCCGCATTACAAAGAAGCGCAACGTCTGAACCCCGAAAGCTGGAATTTCAAGCGGCAGGCGTGGGCCTTGTCGAGCGCCAAAGACAAATACGGCACATCGTTTAACGACGAAGTGAAGAAGCTGAACGGCAAGCCTTATTACGAACCGCATCGGTTGCCGCCGGTCAAAAAATAACCAGTAGCAAAACACTCAACGCCAAGGGGCAAAGCATCAACGAGTGCTTTGTCCCTTTCGTTTTTATTCCCACGCTTTGGTTGAGAATCGCTTGCACGGTTCGCGCACCGGTCGCTTAAAATGCCTGCGCCTTCGGTGAATGAATTTTTCTTTTTGCGGATAACCAAATCATGACAACTCGATTCAAACTAATAGCTGTGTTGACGGCTGCCTTGAGCGGCTGGTGGGCGTTGCATCCGCACACCCCAAACGCGAGCAGTGCGATGGTTCCGCGCGCTTTTCTCGAAGCCAATTGCTTCGCCTGTCACAACAGCACCAACAAAAAAGCCGGGATCGATCTGACCGCGCTCAAAGACGATTACGCCGACGCGGCGACCTTCGCCACGTGGGTGAAAGTACATGACCGCGTGTATGAAAACGAAATGCCGCCCAAGCAAGCTCCGCAACCCGACCAGTCAGAACGCGCAGCCTTTCTCAAACAACTCGCGCAACCAATGATCGCCGCTGACGCCGCGCGCATCCGTCGCGAAGGCCGCGCAGTGTGGCGACGCATGAATCGCTATGAATATGAAAACACCTTGCGCGATTTGCTCGACGCGCCGTGGTTGCAAGTCAAAGAGATGTTGCCCGAAGACGGTGAAGCCAATCGTTTCAACAAGTCCGGCACGGCGCTCGGCGTCTCGCACGTACAAATCAGTCGCTATCTGACGGCGGCGGAATACGCTTTGCGCGAAGTCATCGTGCGTTCAGAAAAACAGCCTGAAGCAATCACCAAACGTTATTACGCCCGCGAACAGCGCGCTTTCACCGGCCACGTAGAGTTTTCGCAATTCAACACCGCGTCTGAACGCGCTACGTTCCCGCTGCTTGGCAATTCCGCCGATGTCGCCGTGCTGAAAAAAGAATCACCGATGACCGTCGGCGATAAAGACCCCGCCAAACGCGAACTCGAAAGCATGGGCGTCGTAGCCAGTTCTTATGAACCGCTCGAAATTCGTTTCAATCAATTCAAAGCCAAAGTGCCAGGCCGTTACAAGCTGCGTTTGAGCGCGCATTCGTTCTGGGCGGGGCCGCAAGCAGGCGAGAAATGGTGGCATCCCAGCCGCGATGTCGCTTCAGCCGGTCGCACCCGCGAACCGATTACGCTGTATGCTGAAATCCCGCCGCGCCAGATGCGCTATCTCACCAACGTAGACGTGTCGCCCGAACCTTCGGTGCAGGAAGTCGAAGTCTGGTTGCTGAAAGACGAAACGATTCGGCCTGACGCCGTGCGGCTGTTTCGCTCGCGCCCGCCCAACTGGCGCAATCCGCTGGCCGAGAAAGATGGTCAGCCCGGCGTAGCCTTTCGCTGGCTCGAAGTCGTCGGGCCGATTCACGATCAATGGCCTGCTAAAGGCCATCGTTTGCTGTTTGGCGAGTTGCCGATTCATTGCAAAGACGCGCTGGCGGGACAGACGTTGCTCGACATCGAAGACGAAGAAACCGCCGTTGAGCAAGCCGCCCAACGCGCGAAAAATCCCAATCAAAAGCTGACGAAAATTTGTGGCGTGAAATCAAACAACCCACACGCCGATGCTGAAAAGCTATTGCGCAATTTTTTGCAACGCGCTTATCGCAACCCGCTCGCGCCCGTCATCGAAGAAGACACGCAACGCTTTCTGAAAATTTTTGACGCCGCGCACAAAACCAGCGGCAGCTTTTCTGAAGCAATGATTACGGCCTATTCCGCCGTGCTGTGTTCGCCCGCGTTCACGACGCTCGAAGAAAAACCCGGACGACTGGACGATCACGCGCTGGCTGCGCGCTTGACCTATTTCCTCTGGAATTCAGCACCTGATGCAACCTTGCGCGAACTCGCGCAGCAAGGCGCATTGCGCAAGCCTGTCGTGTTGCGCACGCAAGTTGATCGCATGCTCAACGATGCCAAGTCGCAACGCTTTGTGAACGCGTTTCTGGATTATTGGCTTGATCTGCGCAAGGTGAATATCACTTCGCCGGATGAGTTGCTTTACGCTGATTATTATCTTGATGACCATCTGGTCGAATCTGCCACGCTTGAGACGCGCCAGTTTTTTGCCGAACTCGTGCGCGGCGATTTGCCTGCGCGCAACGTGATCGCTTCTGATTTTGTCACGATTAACGAAAGGCTCGCGGCGCATTACGGCTTGCCGAATGTGCAAGGCTCACAGATTCGCCGCGTTGCGTTGCCGCCCGATTCCATACGCGGCGGATTGCTCACGCAAGCCAGCGTACTCAAAGTCACCGCGAACGGCACGACCACTTCGCCCGTCGTGCGCGGCGCATGGATGATGGAACGCATCCTCGGCAAACCCGTACCGCCGCCGCCCGCTGGAGTAGCCGCTGTCGAACCGGATGTGCGCGGCGCTACGACGATGCGACAGCAACTCGACCAACATCGTAATAACCCAAGCTGCAATGTCTGCCACGCGAAAATTGATCCGGCGGGTTTTGCGCTCGAAAACTTCGACGTCTTCGGCGGCTGGCGCGACAAATACCGCGCATTGGCCGAAGGCGAAAAAGCCCAAGGCGTTGGCAAGAACGGACAAAAATTTGCCTTTCGTTATATTCAACCCGTAGACGCTTCAGGCTCGCTGCCTGATGGTCAGAAGTTTCAAGACGTGCGTGAGTTGAAACGCCTATTGCTCAAAGACGAACGGCAGATTGCGCGCAACCTGACCACGCAACTCATCGTCTTTGCGACCGGCGCGAGCGTGCAATTCAGCGACCGTCCGAAAGTCGAAGCTCTGCTTGATCGCGCTGCGAGCAAAGGCTATGGCGTGAAATCACTGATTCAGCTTATTATCGAAAGCGAGTTGTTTCGGAATAAGTAACCGGCAGGAAAAGTTTATGAGTTACAGCGAATTCACGATGGATGACCTGAAGACGAAATTTCATTTGAATTTCGTCCAGGATGAAGCCCTTTTTCCGGTTGTGCCTGAATATCCAATTTCTGCCGAACTGAGAAAGTACCTCGTCACTTACGTTCCGTTGGCACTGGCGATAGACACCGAAAAAGCTCGGTCGGAATATATCGTGGCTCAGATTTTGGGTGAGTTAAAGATGAGCCATCACGACGACATCAGCCTCTTTTCCGGTATTGAGTTCAATGTGGATAAGGAGCTAGGTTTGGTGGGAAGGTGCGACTACATCATTTCAAGGTCTGGCGATCAATATTCGCTCTCAGCACCCATTGTCGTGATGGTAGAAGCCAAGAACGACAATATAAAAAGCGGCATCGCTCAATGCGGTGCGGAAATGCTGGCAGCACAGAAATTCAATCAGCAAAAAAAGAATGAAGTGAGTTCTGTGTACGGTTGTGTCTCAACGGGAACCAACTGGAAGTTTCTGAAACTCAACGGAACCGATCTTTATATTGATGTCGTCGAGTATTACATTGATGCGCCGGAAAAAATCATGGGCATCCTTGCCAGTGTGATGGCGAGTTGAGACGGCTGCTCATTAACTCAATCCGATGAAATTCACCATCGCAAAATTTGTAGTAAGCGCATTGCTCATCACGGCTTGTTTGCTCAGCGTCGTGCCAGCACAGCAAACTGCCACGCAAAAATATCTGATTTCAGTCGAGCGCATTTGGGAGCGCGCCCAGCACAATGCGTTCACTGATTTGGTCGAATTCAACGGCAAGCTCTATTGCACCTTTCGCGAAGGCTCGGCGCATGTGCCCGGCAAAGAAGGCGTGAATGGCACGATTCGTGTGATCGTTTCGGACGATGGGCAAAACTGGCGTTCGGTCGCGTTGCTGGCCGAAGCGACCTACGATTTGCGCGATCCGAAATTGTCGGTTACGCCCGATGGCCGCTTGATGGTGGTGGCGGGCGGGTCGTATTACGAAGGCGAATCGCGGCTGCATACCAAGATGTGGGTGACCTTTTCTGACAAGCTCGGCAAATCGTTTGGGCGTGTGCAACCGATGATCTTTGACGAAAAGGCGGCAGCAGTAGCGGGCTGGCTCTGGCGCGTGACGTGGCATCGCGGCATTGGTTACGGCGTAATGTATAACAGCGCGCCAGACCGCAACGACGCGCTGCTTTTGTCTACGCGGGATGGCGTGCATTTCCAAACGGTCACGCGGTTTGATTTGCAAGGAGCGCCCAACGAAACCGTGCTGCGCTTTTTGCCAAATGGCAATATGGTCGCGTGGGTGCGACGCGACCGCGAATCGCAAAACGGCTTCATCGGCGTCAGCCGCGCGCCTTACACAGAATGGCAATGGAAAGAGCAACCCCGACGCGTCGGCGGGCCAGAATTCATCGTCATGCCCAACGGCCAATTGATCGGCGCGGCGCGTTTATATTTGCCCGAAGGGAAAACGCGCACCGCTGTTGTCTCGCTCACGACCGATGGCAAGCTCGAACCGCTGTTGATGCTGCCCAGCGCCGGAGACAGCAGCTACGCGGGCATGGTCTTGCGCGGCGACAAATTGCTGTTGTCGTATTACGCGAGCCACGAAGGCAAGACTTCGATTTATCTGGCTACGCTGAACGCCAAGGCGTTGCAATAGTGAGTTATAGGTAAAGAACAAATCTAAGGTATAACGAATAAGTTGATAAGTAGTTAAAAATTTCATCGCAGAGGGGAAAATGACTGATATTTGTAAATTTACATCCGTTACATTTCGAAATTATAAAGCACTCAAGCAATACTCTGTTTCGCTTGACGCCTTTAATGTACTTGTTGGCCCAAACAATTCAGGGAAGTCAACAATCATTAGCGCATTTCGCATTCTTGCAGAAGGTATTAAAAAAGCAAAATCAAAAAAACCTGAATTCGTAAACCTGATCACTGAAGAATCTTGGGGCTATCGATTATCGCTAGCAGAGTTGCCAATTGCTACAGAAAATATATTTACGAATTACGATGACTCCCAACAAGCACTAATAGAGTTTCGACTATCTAATGGCAATAAACTCAGCTTAGTGTTCCCTGAGCAAAATGTTTGTTACTTAATATGTAGATCAAATGGTCGAACTGTGAAGTCACCGTCTGACTTTGAACGAGACTATAATGTTAGCGTCGGGTTTGTTCCAGTTTTGGGGCCTGTTGAGCATAACGAGCCATTGTACCAAAAAGAAGCTGCAAGATTGGCTTTATTGACACACAGAGCATCAAGGAATTTTAGAAACATTTGGTACCACTATCCTGAGGGATTTAATGAGTTTCGTGATTTAATCTCTTCGACTTGGCCCGGGATGGATATTGAACCGCCCACTATTGATCAAACTTCTGATAAGCCTATTCTGCATATGTTCTGCCCTGAGGAACGATTTCCAAGAGAGATATACTGGGGAGGATTTGGATTTCAAGTCTGGTGTCAGATGCTAACCTATATTGTTAGAGCCAAAAATGACTCTATTCTTATCATTGATGAACCAGACATTTACCTACACTCTGATATTCAGAGGCAGCTTGTTAGCATATTAAAGTCTCTCGGCCCCGACATTGTTATTGCAACTCATTCAACTGAAATTATTTCTGAAGCTGACCCTGGAGATTTACTAATAATAAATAAAAAATCAAGATCTGCAAAAAGGATAAGCGACCTGAGTCAGCTACAGGCAGTTTTTGGCTTACTTGGGTCAAATCTAAATCCAATTTTGACGCAACTAGCAAAGTCAAAACGTGCAATTTTTGTTGAAGGGAAGGACTTTCAAATTCTATCTACTTTTGCGCGTATTATGGGGAAGCAATTTGTTGCGAACCGCTCTGATTTTGCGGTAATTCCCACTGACGGATTTAATCCACAAAAAATCATTGATTTTTCAAACGGAATGGAGTTGACGCTTGGTGTGCCAATTATGAAGGGCGTAATTCTTGACAGAGACTATAGATCAAATGATGAAATTAAAGAAATTCATAAAAAACTAAAACAGACCGCTACATTTTCCCATATACACACTAGAAAAGAGCTTGAAAATTATTTATCAGTTCCAAGCACTTTGGACCGCGCCATAAATAAAAAAATTCTTGAATACAATAAAAGAAATGGGACGCAAATAAAGTTCAGTGAGACGTCAGAACTCATACTTACTTCATTAACTACTCCGCTTAAAAGCAAAATCAGCGGTCAGTATCTTTCGAAAGGTGCAATCTATGAAAAGCAGAAGGAGCCTGGCCTGGATCAGGCAACCATTACACAAATACTGCTTGATAGATTTGAGGAGGCTTGGAGTGATATTGAAAGACGGCTTGAAATAATTCCAGGTAAAGATGTGTTATCCGCACTAAATACATATATTCAGGGACATTATAAAGTTACACTCTCGCCAACATTTATAATTAAAGAAATGAGATATACAGAGATCCCGAATGAAATGATTGAGTTAATAGAGAAAATAGAAGCGTTTCGCCTACAATCGGCTACAAACAGCGATGAATGACTTAAATATTTAAGTAGCTCGTATTATGTACACTTCTGAGCTTCAACCAAATTTACTCCGGTAAACATCAGGAAATTTAATTTATGAAAGCACTCAACATTTCAACCCAAACTGAGCTTTCTCGCCGCAGCTTTTTTGCGCAAAGCCGGTGTCGCGTTCAGCTTGCCGTTGAGCAAGGTTAATCCGGTAAATTAAATATAAGGGAGATTCCCATGCTGCCCCATCTCATCAACTACAGTCCAATTCGCACCCTCATACTTTTGGCCCTCGTCTGCGGCATGATTGCTATAGGCGTCGTCCAAGCTCAGAAAGCAAAAGGCAGCCGCACTGTCTATCTGCTTACCCGCGACGGCAAGGTGTTGGTGGGTAGACTTTCCACAGGCGGCTTCACGGTGAACGAAAGCCCCTCCCGCTCCGTGGGGGTTGAGACAGTGCTTTCGATCAATCTTGGGCAAGAGGCAAGCCCGTATGAAGCAGCGCGCATCACCGCCGATCTGGCCGCCGTTCAGGGCACCGACCGGCAGGCGCGTGACGCAGCGGTGGCGGAGTTGACCGACATCGGGCTGCCAGCATTCACGCCTGTACTCAACGCCTACAAAGATCGTGACCTGCGCGAGCCGGACGCGCTCTATCGCCTCTTCGCTCGCTTGATGCCCGGCTATGCTGACGCGTCAGATCGCTCGCTTGATCTGATTCGGCTGAAAAATGGCGACGCCTTGCGCGGTAGGCTGGGAATATCATCGCTCACGATTCAGCCGACGGGCGGGGCGGCGATGAAGGTTTCGCTCGCTGAGCTTCGTTCGCTGGCGATACGGCAGAACGTGATCGAGAAAACTTTTGACGTGCATGCGCTCAGGCACTGCACCCAGATCGAATTCCTCGACACCGGCGTCATCATTGGCCCCAACTCGCGCGTCGAAGCGACCGCCGCCGGATATGTGCGCCTCTCCTTCGCCATTGATGGCTGGGCCGCTGATCCCGATGGAATCAAAGTACCGGGGCCGAATTACAAGACGAATCTGGTGGATGGCTTTCCCTTTGGCGCACTGGTCGGCAAGGTCGGCGTCGCCGCGCCGCGCTTCATCGTAGGGCGTCGGCTGGACAAAACCGGTTTGGGTGAAGGCCGCCTTTATCTCGCCGTCAACGACAACGGACATTGGCAAAACAACATCGGCAGCTTTCGCGTGAAGCTGCGCGTGAGAGATGCTTATGACGTGGGCGATCCGCAGTAGGTCAAAGAGCTTCTTGACTAACGCTTATGAGTACGAAACAGCAATTTGTCATTTGCATTAAAAACGAAGACTATCCAGCTTCGTTACAGTTATGGAAAGTTTATCGCGTGTTACCTGACGAAAAGGGCGCACGACATAACGTGATTCGCGTCGTTGATGAATCGGGCGGAGATTATCTTTTTTCGGCGAGTTACTTCGTTCCGGTGAGGTTACCGTTGGCAGTGAAATCAGCGATTCTTGCAACGGCGTAGAGGTAAAGATGAACAAGATCAAGTTATTTGATGTCGTCGCTTTGACGGAAGACCTGCCGAAATACAAGTTGCGGCGTGGCGAAATCGGCGCGGTCGTCGAAGTTCATCCAACCGGCAGCTATGAAGTCGAGTTTGTTTCACAAGATGGACACACTTACGCTTTGATCGCAGCCAAGAAAGAGCAACTCATCGCGCTAAGACAGAAACCACTGCATACGACCCGCAAATTAGTTCCTGCGGCATTGTGATTAACAGAAAGAGGATTCACCACATGAAGACCATTCACATCTCAACTCAAACCGCCCTCTCTCGCCGCAGCTTCTTGCGCGGAACCGGTGTCGCGCTCGGCTTGCCGTTGCTCGACGCGATGCTGCCTGCGTTTGCGCGCGCCGACAGCAAAGCCCAAGTGCCGCGCCGCTTCCTGGCGATTTGCAACAACCTCGGCGTGCTGCCGTCGAAGTTTTTTCCGGCGGCGGATTCCAAAGGCTTCGGCTATCAACTTTCGCCTTACCTCGAAGAATTGCGCGCGCATCGCAATGAATTCACGGTCTTCAGCGGCGTTTGGCATCCTGACGTAGACGCGGGGCATCCGGCAGACAATTGCTTTTTGACTGCCGCGCCGCACCCCAGCAGCGGAGGCTTTCGCAATACGATCTCACTCGATCAATTCGCGGCGGAACACATCGGCAATCAAACGCGCTTTCCTTCGCTCACGCTCGGCGTCAATATTCAGCAAGGTCAGCACAGCCTTTCGTGGACGAGCGGCGGCGTGTTGATTCCGTCAGAAGAAAAACCTTCCGAAATTTTCAAACGCATGTTCGTCACCGGCACGCCCGCTGAAGTCGAGGCGCAAATGCGCCGTCTGGCGTTGGGGCAAAGCGTGATGGATTCGGTCGCCCAACAAACAACTCGGCTGCAAAAAAATATCGGCCCACGCGACCGCGAACGGTTGGATCAATACATGACTGGTGTGCGCGATCTTGAAAAACGTTTGGGGCAAGCCGCCGAATGGGAGCAGAAACCCAAACCCGTCGTCAGCGCGCAATGTCCGACAGACACCGCTGCGCCGCGTGATTATTTTGAAAAGGTGAGATTGATGTATGACCTTGCCGCGCTGGCGTTTGAAACCGACTCGACACGGATCGTCGCGTTGATGCTCGACAGCGTGAATTCGCCCGCGATTACGATTGGCGACGAGACAATGGCGGATAGTTATCACGCGATTTCGCATCACGGCAGGAAGCCTGAAAAATTGCGGCAGCACGAAATCGCCGACCGCATGCAAATGAAGGCGCTCGATAAACTGTTCACCGATTTGAAAGCGCGCAAAGAAGGCAATGACACGCTGATGGATCGCACGATGGTGTTATACGGCACGAACATGGGTGACGCGAATACGCATGTGACGACGAACCTGCCGACGTTGTTTGCGGGCGGCGGATTCAAGCACGGACAGCATCTGGGCTTTGACCGCGAACGCAATTACCCACTGCCGAATCTGTTTGTGAATGTATTGCAACGGTTGGGCATCGAAGCTGATAAGTTTGCGACCAGCACCGGTACGATGCGCGGGCTTGAGGTGGCGTAAAGCCTCAGAAAAATCAAAAGGTAAAAGGCAAAAGGCGAAAGGCAAAAATTCATTCGGAAGGCTGTGGCGCTTTATGAATAGAAAAAGATAAAGCGCCGAACTTTTGATTTTTGCCTTTTGCCTTTTGCCTTTTGATTTCTTAAACCATGAATAAACCTACTTCCACTTCTTACGCGCGCACCGCGTGGCTCGTTGTAATCCTGCTCATTCCGGTCGCGCTGTTGAATTATCTCGACCGGCAAATGATGGCGGCGATGAAGTCCTCGATGATGGGCGACATTCCTGACATCAGCACCAAAGCAAATTGGGGCTTTGTGCTCGGTTCGTTCAAATGGGTCTATGCGATTTTGAGCCCGGTAGGCGGTTATATGGCTGATCGCTTGAGCCGTCGCCATGTGATTTGTTTGAGCTTGTTTGTCTGGTCGGCGGTTACGTGGGCGACGGGGCACGTCGGCAGCTATAACGAACTCGTAGCCGCGCGCGCGCTGATGGGCGTGAGCGAAGCCTTTTATATTCCGGCAGCTTTGGCGTTGATTACCGATTATCACCTGGGAGCTACGCGGTCGCGCGCAGTGGGCTTTCATCAGATGGGTATTTATATCGGTACGATTCTCGGCGGCTTTTCGGGCTACGTCGCTGACAGTCCGGCGTATGGCTGGCGC
The DNA here is from genome assembly GCA_043718445.1 of Acidobacteriota bacterium. Lineage (GTDB taxonomy): Bacteria > Acidobacteriota > Blastocatellia > RBC074 > RBC074 > JACPYM01. The sequence continues at coordinate 51,864 of JAYSVR010000216.1, forward strand.
TGGATGTTTTCGTTGTGCGGCATCGTGGGAATTGTTTACGCGCTTCCGTTGTTTGCGTTCTTGCGCAATGCGCCGCGTAGCGCCGATGCGCAGCCACAACCTTCGCCGATAAAAGCCGGGCGCGAGTTATTCACCAACATCGGCTTCATCTTGCTCGTGTTGTATTTCACGCTGCCTGCGTTGGCGGGTTGGGTCGTGCGCGATTGGATGCCCGACATTTTGAAAGAGCAATTCGGACTCGGACAGGGCAAGGCGGGCGTGTCGGCGGTGCTGTTTGTTCAAATCGCTTCGTTGGTTGGCGTACTCATCGGCGGCTGGCTGGCAGATCGTTGGATGCAGCGCAACATTCGCGGACGCATCTGGGTCAGCGCGCTCGGCATGACGTTTTTTCTGCCCGCGCTGTTTGGCGTGGGCAATGCCTCGACGTTGTTGATGGCCGTGTGTTTTTTGATGTTGTTCGGTTTGGGCTGGGGCTTTTTCGATTGCAACAACATGCCAATCCTTTGTCAACTTGTGCGGCCTGAGTTGCGGGCGACGGGTTACGGCCTGATGAATCTGGTGAGCATCAGTTGCGGTGGATTGGCTGATTGGGGTTTTGGCGCGTTGCGCGACCGACACGTTCCGCTGAATGTGATCTTCGGCGTATTCGCAGGCGTGGCGTTGCTGTCAGTATTCATCGTGTTACTGATCAAGCCGCGCAAAGAGTTGATGACGGTTGCGCCGTCTTAGCGACTCACTAACCGATAGCTCACAAACGCCAACTGCTTGCTGTCGGGCGACCACGAAGGCACGTTCATAGTTCCTTGCCCGCCGAACAATTTCGCCAGCACTTGAATCTCTCCACCACCAACAGGCATCAGCCTGAGCATTACGTCTTTATTGGCCGGATGTCCGGTCACGTCTTTTTCATACGAGATGAACACCAGCCACTTGCCGTCGGGCGAAGGATGCGCAAACCAGTTGTTGTAATCGTCTTTGGTGATTTGCGTCTGCTCGCTGCCGTCGGGTTTCATCCGCCAGATTTGCATTAGCCCGGTACGCACTGAGTTGAAATAGATGTACTGCCCGTCGTGCGAATACTCCGGCCCATCGTCCAAACCATCCGCCGTAGTCAATCGCCTCTCTTCACCGCCTTCGACGGGAATCGCATATACGTCGTAATTGCCATTGCGGTCGGCGCAATAAACCAGCGTTTTGCCGTCAGGCGACCAGCCGTGCCAGTAAGACGGCGCAAGCTGCGTGATGCGTTTGGGCGTACCGCCGGTAATCGGCAGCGTATAAATTAACGATTGCCGCCGCTCCTGTGATTGATCGCTGATGACGAGTTGCGTG
>JAYSVR010000217.1:0-6075 GCA_043718445.1 Acidobacteriota bacterium
TCCACACAACGGGTCACAGACTGAAGTCTGCGCCACGATTGCCACGATGGGAAGATTTATGAATTACGAAAACGAACTCAAACAGGAAATTAAAAAACTCACCACTCGTCGCCACTTCTTCCGCGATTGCGGAATGGGGTTGGGTTCGATGGCGCTGGCTTCGTTGCTGAATAACAACGCGCTTGCGCAAGCCCACAATCCGCTCGCGCCAAAACAGCCGCATTTCAAAGGCAAAGCCAAGCGGGTGATTTATCTGTTTCAAGCCGGCGCGCCTTCGCAATTGGAGCTGTTCGATTACAAGCCGGGACTGGCGAAATATAACGGCAAGCCTTGTCCGCCCGATTTGTTAAAAGGGCAGACGCTGGCGTTTATCAAACCGGACGCGGCGCTCTATGCGAGCGAGTTGAAATTCAGCAAGCACGGTCAATCGGGCGCGGAACTTTCTGAAGCCATCCCGCACATCGCGGGCGTCGCCGATCATTTGACGATCATCAAATCAATGCATACCGAAGCGGTCAATCACGCGCCGGGGCAGATTTTTATGAGTACCGGTTCGCAACAATTCGGGCGTCCCAGCTTCGGCGCGTGGGTGACTTATGGCCTGGGCAGCGAGACACAGGAGTTGCCAGCGTTTTGCGTATTGAGTTCGGCGGGTGGCACGAGCGGCGGTGCGGGCAATTGGGGCGCAGGCTTTTTGCCTACGGTGCATCAGGGCGTGACGTTTCGGCGTACGGGCGAACCGATTCTGTCGTTGACCAATCCGCGCGGCATCACGCGCGAGATGCAACGCGCTTCGCTCGATGCGCTGAAAGCCATCAACGAACACCATCTCGAAGCGACGGGCGATGCTGAAATTGCTACGCGCATCAGTTCGTACGAGATGGCTTATCGCATGCAGGAAAGCGCGCCTGAGTTGATGGACTTATCGAAAGAATCGAAAGAGACGCTGGCGCTGTATGGCGCAGAGCCGGGCAAGAATTCATACGCGAACAACTGCCTGCTCGCGCGCCGTTTGGTCGAACGCGGCGTGCGGTTCGTGCAACTCTTTCACGAAGCCTGGGATCATCACAGCGAAGTCAGCAAAGGCGTACGCGGTCAAGCCAAACAAACCGATCAAGCGACGGCGGCGCTTATCAAAGACTTGCATCAACGCGGCTTGCTCGAAGACACGCTCGTCGTCTGGGGCGGGGAATTCGGACGTACGCCCATGGTCGAGAGCGACCCCGAAGCCGGTCGCAGCTTCGGACGCGATCATCACAACCGCGCGTTCACGACGCTCGTCGCGGGCGGCGGATTCAAGCCCGGCCTCACCTACGGTCAAACCGATGAACTTGGTTACGCCGTAGCTGAAAATCCGGTGAGCGTGCATGACTTGCACGCGACGCTGCTCAATCAGTTGGGCTTCGATCACACGAAACTGACTTATCGTTATCAGGGGCGCGACTTCCGGCTGACGGACGTGCATGGCGTGGTCGTGGATAAATTGTTGGCTTGACCTGGGTACGCCCGCATCCTGCGGGCTGTAAAAAAGCCGCGTAGCGTTCCTTTTTTCAACCTCTCGCCAAGCGAAAGTTGGAGTAACGGAAGGCTACGCGGCTTTTTTTATGGCGAGCGGGGGCGCTTGTGTACGCAGCCATTCTGCTTTTGACAACGCATAACGAACGATGGGGCGCGTTTCGCCAAAGGTGAGGCCGCGCCACCATTGAGCCGTAGCGTTGTTGTTGACGGGGCGCAATCCGATCTTTTCCATCACGCGCAACGAAGCCGCGTTGTCGGCGAAGGCGCTGGCTTCGATGAGGGGGAGTTGCAATTCAGCAAAGCCGAATTCGAGCAAGCGTGCGGCGGCTTCGGTGGCGTATCCGCAATTCCAATGCGCAGGGCGAATGTGCCAGTTTAGTTTTGCGCTATTGAGGGGTTGCGATTGATGGAGCAGGCTTTGTTTCAATCCGCATAAGCCGAGTGTTTTGCCGGTCACGGATACGATGGCGAGATCGTAAGCCAAACGCGGCTGCCAACGGTTTTGGATTAAACCGTAAGCGTGATGTTCGGCGATGTAAGCCTCGCGGTCTTGTCCGCGCAGGTGAAAATCCGTCATCTGCGGATTGAGGAAAACCTCTCGCACTACGCCGTAATCGCTCAGCTGGTAATCGCGCAAGGTCAGGCGGGTTGTGTGTAACGAAAAGCCCATTGCCACTTTCTCTCCAACGGGAAGTGGCAATGGGCTGGGTTTGATTACGGTTGTGGTTGCAGTTATTTGGCGAAGGTCAGCCAATCGCCCGGCGCTTCTTTTTCGCCCGCCGTGATGGCGAAGAATTCTTTTTGCAACGCAGCGGTGATGGGGCCGCGCCGACCTGCGCCGACTTTGATTTTGTCTATGCTGCGAATCGGTGTGATTTCAGCCGCCGTGCCGGTGAAGAAAACTTCGTCGGCAGTGTAAAGCTCGGCGCGGGCGATGATGCGTTCGATGACTTCGTAACCCAGCTTGTGCGCGAGTTGCATCGCCGAGTCGCGCGTAATCCCCGCCAGGCCCGCTGAACTCGGCGGCGGCGTATAAATCACGCCTTTCTTAATCACGAAAATGTTTTCGCCGCTGCCTTCGCTGACGTTGCCAGTCGAGTCGAGCGCGATGCCTTCGACATAGCCATTCGTGATGGCTTCCATCTTGATGAGTTGCGAATTCATATAATTCGCTGCCGCCTTAGCCGTAGGCGGCAAACTGTTCGGATGCATGCGCGCCCAACTTGAAACGCAAACGTCCACGCCTTCCTCAATGGCTTCGACGCCGAGATATTTGCCCCACATCCAACTGGCGATGTAAGTCTCAACCGGATTGCCCAGCGGATTGACGCCGAAGGCTCCGAAGCCGCGAAACACCACAGGGCGCAGATAACATTGCTCGAACTCGTTGATCTTCACCGTTTCGATACAAGCCTGAACGATTTCGTCCACAGTGAAGCCAATGTCCATGCGGTAAACGTAAGCCGAGTCGTGCAGCCGTTCGATGTGTTCACGCAATCGAAAGATCGCCGGGCCTTGCGGCGTCGCATAACAGCGAATGCCTTCGAATACCGCCGAGGCATAATGAACGACGTGCGACATGACGTGAATCGTGGCGTTATCCCACGCGATGAATTTACCGTTGTGCCAAACTTGCTTGGCGATTTGCGTAGACATCTTGCTCAGTTGCTCCTTCACTGACGTTGGTTGAATGTTATAAATTGTGGATGCTGCCGAAACGTAACGGCACGGGCATCATAAAGGCGGGTCTGACAGTACAGCAACCTTTCCAGGTTGCTGCGGATTGTGTTCGCTACTATTTTGGATGCCGCAACCCGATCAAGGAGTTTTTATGCTGCATATACACAACGGAGACTCAAGCGCCGACACCTTGCGCGAAGCCGGATTCCCCGGTACGCATTTCGCTTTTCGTGAGGCGCTGACTTCTGGGCCTACGCCACGTCACAATAACGTAGGGCAGGTTACTAACCTGCCCTACCTCTCCGAATGGTTTGCCTTACGCGCGCAGCATCTTGGCGGAATGGCGGAAAAAGATGTGGCAACCGTTGAACAAGACTTACGCGCGCAACACAACACGCTGACGAACCTGTCGCAACACGATGAAATCATTCTGTGGTTTGAACACGACTTGTTTTGCCAAGTGCACCTGATTTATCTGTTGAATCATTTCGCCTCGCATTCCGTCGCGCCCGCGCGGCTCAGCCTGATTTGCATCAACGAGTTTTCAGGCGTTGCAGACTTTCGCGGACTCGGCCAATTGACGGCTGAACAAATGGCTTCGCTCTTCGACACACGCCACGAAATCACCGTCGCCGAATTCGATCTCGCACAACGCGCCTGGGCGGCTTATCAATCCGATGATCCGCGCGAACTCATCAGCTTGTTGAACACTGACACTTCGGCGTTGCCGTTCTTAAACGCAGCCCTGTGGTTGCACGCGGCGCGTTTTCCTTCATCACATAACGGCTTGGGCTTGGCTGAAAATCGCCTGTTGGCTTTGATTGCCGAAGGCGTGACTGATTACCTGCAACTCTGCCCTAAGTTTTTTGCCGCCGAGCCGGTTTACGGTTTGGGCGATTTGGCAATTCAACAAGACCTGCGACGTATGGCTGAGGCAAAGCATCCGTTGATCGAACTCACCGGCCTGCCCGATTGGCCCACTGCGCAATGCCGTCTGACTGACACGGGCAAACAAATAATCGCCGGGCAAGCTGATTTCGTTCGTCTCAACGGCATAGATCAATGGCTAGGCGGAACGCACGTAACCAACAACATCGTATGGCGCTGGCACGCGGCTTCACGAACTATTCAAACGTAGGGTAGGTTCGCAACCTGCCCTACACGATTGAGTGAATGCGAATCGGGCAGGTTAAGAACCTACCCTACACTCGTTTGGATTTTGAGAGTCCGACGAATGTGCCAGAAGAGTGTGAAGCAGAGAGCGAATACGACGAGTAACTCAAGCCTGACGAGCCACTAAAAATAAATTCAAAAAAATACCAAAGAGGGCTTGACGGTTTTTGGGTTATAGTCGTATAAGCTGTTTTCAGACATCCTGAACAAACACAAAGATCGTTTCCCCCTCTGGCAGCTAATTAACTAGAAACGGATGTTATTTCGTTCGGGCGAACGGAATTAAAACGACGAGAAGAAAGAGACGCCACCTTTTTCGCGCCACCTTTTTCGCGCCACCTTTTTCGTTTATGGGTTCGTTGTTACGGGAGCCCGCAACAAGTTAGTATCTGCATCGTTCTAGGTTTTAGCTCATTTTCACAAGGAGATAGATATGAATTACAAAGTTGGTTTTTACTTTAAGCTATCACTGCTATTCGCGCTTCTTTCCCTGCTATTTCTCCCATTAGCCAGTTCGTTAGCAACTAGAGAAAAAATCGTGTCGCTGCTCCCTTTTATTTCGATAAACTTTAGAACTAATGCGCAAGATGCACAGGACGCACAGGGGAAGTCAAAAGGGCAGGGCAGAAAGCTGTCGTACATGCACAAGCCCCCTGAAGCTATAAGCATCGTGAATTTTTCTGGTGAAAACTCAGATAATTGGCTTGAAGATTTTGAGTTGGAAATTAAAAATAAGTCTGATAAGCCGATATATTATTTACTAGCTATTCTTGAGCTTCCAGAACTGAAACGAAACGACTTAAGGTTTGCCTTTGACCTAGTGTTTGGCGAGCAAGAGCTTTATGACAGTAATAAACGACCATCAAATTTGGAAAAAAGTCCGCATTTACAGCCCGGAGAGACGATTACTCTAAAAATTTCAGAAAAACAGAGAGAGCACTTTAATGAGTATGTCGAACAGCTACTTAAAGAAGGACATATTCAGACGGACGTAATTACTCGGTTGGTTTTAGGAATAAATTTAGTGCGCTATGCGGATGGCACAGGCTACCATGGTCCAAGGAAACTTGGCCCGCAAAAAATATCATACAAAACCCTTCAAGATAGTAGCAGTAGAGGTTCTCCAGCGTCTCCAAATTCAGGCTGTAAATGGTGGAATACTTATATAAGCCCGCCAGCGTATTGTGTCCCTGGACAGCCAACGTTATGTACGTTTGAAGGTGGGTCGGAGACTTCTTTTCCAGGGCCTTTAGATGAATATGGTATTGGGGCATTTTTTGAAAACACGAATTGCCCCGGTGTTCTTCCAAGCGCTTGCTCGAATTTTAGGGTTATACCTTGCCCTGCTGGTGGTTCCTGTAATTCTCCTAATGTAGCACCTTATAAAGAGTGTCAAAATGGAAAATGTGTTGAAATAGCAGGATGTGGTCTAAGTACTTGTGGAAATGGTCAAACATGCAATTGTGATTCTGGATATGACCGTCCTTATCGAAAGTGTCAAGGGGCAGACGGCTCAACTGGAAACTGCGGGGAGGTAAATGACGGGACGTGTAGAGTAAGTACTTGCACTGAAGGTGCATCCTGTCAGGTTCCATGCCCATCCGGTACGAAGAAGAACTATTTGGCTTGCCAAAATGGGACCTGTAGAATAGTTACAACTGGATGTGGCAAGGACGAGTCGAGTTGTGCAGGCAAGCCCTCAGG
>JAYSVR010000218.1:0-2117 GCA_043718445.1 Acidobacteriota bacterium
GTGGACTTTAGTCCGCACAATCCACACATTCACTAGCGGACTAAAGTCCACACAACGGGTCACAGGCTGAAGCCTGCGCCACGATTCCACTGGAGGAACCATGCGCAGATTTTTTTCTTTCCTGGCATTCGCCTTCTTTTCCCTCTCCATCGCCACCCAAGCTCAAAACGTCATTCAACTCGAACCCGTCATCAGCGGCTTGGCTTCGCCGATCTTGGCAACCAGCGCGCGTGATGGCAGCAATCGTTTATTCATCGTCGAACAAAGCGGCAAGATTCGCGTGATGGCTTCGCCCACGGCGACGACCGCAACGACCTTTATAGATTTAACCGCGAAGATTTCGTGTTGCGGCGAACGCGGTTTGTTGGGTATGGCCTTTCATCCGCAATACGCGACGAACCGCAAGTTTTATGTGAACTACACCCGCATCTTTGACGGCACGACGGTCGTCGCGGAATACCAAGCCTCGGCGGGCGACGCCAACTTGGCCGATACGACTGAACGTGTGTTGCTCACGGTTGATCAGCCTTACACCAATCACAACGGCGGCATGATCGCGTTCGGGCAGGACGGATTTCTTTACGTAGGCATGGGCGATGGCGGCGATGCGAACGACCCGGGCAATCGCGCGCAAAACATCGAAAGCCTGTTGGGCAAGATGTTGCGCATTGATGTGAATAGCACGAGCGCCGGTTTGCCCTACGCGATTCCCGCTGACAATCCCTTCGTAGCCGCAGCCGGACGCGATGAGATTTTTGCCACGGGCTTGCGCAATCCGTGGCGCTTTTCGTTCGACCGGCAGACCGGCGAACTTTATGCGGGCGACGTAGGCCAGGGCGTTATCGAAGAAGTTGACATCATTCGACGCGGCGGCAATTACGGCTGGCGTGTCGTTGAAGGTACGCGCTGCACCAATCTCGGCCCCGGCGCGTGCAACAACGCGGCGTTCGTCGCGCCGATTTATGAATACCAGCACGTCGGCGCGAACTGCACCGGTTCGATCACGGGCGGCTATGTTTATCGCGGCACGCGCGGCACTTTTCCGGCGGGCGCTTATGTGTTCGGCGATTTTTGCAAAGGCACGATCACACAACTCAACAACAACAACGGTACGCGGCAAGCGCAGTTGTTGATGGATACGGCGTTTCCGGTGTCGAGCTTTGGCGAAGACGAGGCGGGCGAACTTTATGCGTTGAATTACGGTGGCACGTTATATCGTTTGGTCAGCACCGCGCCGCGCGCGTTGTCGAACGTATCCGCCGCCAGTTATGAAGCCCGCACGATGCCTGATTCCATCGTCGCCGCTTTTGGCAGCGGGCTGGCAACGGGTACGCAAACGGCGACGACGCTCCCCTTGCCGACAGCGTTGTTAGAGACGCGCGTTTACGTACGCGATGGCAACGGCGTCGAAACGCAAGCGCAGTTGTTTTACGTCTCACCTACTCAAATCAACTTCCTGATGCCTTCGAGCAATCTGACCAGTTCAGACAACGTCGTCACGATCATCAGCGGCGCGGGCGTCGTGTCGCGCCAGACGATGGTGGCGACCGGGCCACTCGCACCGGGCTTGTTCACTTACAACGCGACCGGGCGCGGCGTTGCGGCGGCGCTCGCCTTGCGCGTCAAAGCCGATAACTCGCAAACGTATGAGCAGATCGCACGCTTCGATCAAGCCAGCAATCAATGGGTTCCCATCCCGATTGATCTAGGCCCCGACACCGACCGCGTATTTTTGGTCGCGTTCGGCACCGGCTTCCGTCTTGCCAGATTGAATCCGCCACCCGCTGGAACCGTCACGCTGGGCGGAACCGACGCCGAGATCACCTTCCTCGGCGCGCACCCCAGCCTGATTGGCGTAGACCAACTCAACCTGCTCATCCCGCGTTCACTCATCGGTCGCGGCCTATTGGATGTCGTTTTTAGAACGGGTTCTTACACGGCGAACACCGTGCAAATTCAGGTGAAATGAACCGCGCAGGTAGAGACGCAAAATCTTGCGTCTCTACCTTATCGTGCGCGGTGTCCGTAGCCCGACCGTTAGCCTTGTCATTACCCAAATCTTTTCACGAAATGCTTCATTGCTTTCAGCCCGCGAAGGCGGGCGTCAGCATAAAGCC
>JAYSVR010000219.1:0-6033 GCA_043718445.1 Acidobacteriota bacterium
AGTCGGTTCGGCTGATCCGGTAGACACGCCGCTGAGTATGGAAATCAAAGGCCGCAACCTGATCGAAGGCATTCCGAAAACCATCGTCGTCAATGACGAAGAGATTCGGGAAGCACTGGCCGATTCGGTGGCGACGATCATCAACGCCGTACGCGTGGCGCTCGAACGCACGCCGCCCGAACTTTCTGCCGACATCGTTGATCGCGGCATTGTTCTCACGGGCGGCGGTTCATTGCTCAAGAAACTCGATTCGCGCCTGAGCCGCGAAACTGGTTTGCCCGTCTCGCAATCAGAAGATCCGCTGTCTTCGGTTGTGTTAGGGGCCGGACAAATGCTTTCAGATTTCGATTTGTTGCGCCGCGTGAAATGGGATGGCGCGACCTTGCCCGGAAACTAAAGCGGCGAACCTCTGAGTGATGAACCTTAGCGATGAGCGTTATTGCACGGGCTTCTCTGGCTCTTGTTCTCATCTTTTGACCTGTGCCGATTCTCGATAGATTCACCAAAGACGCGACAACGCTGCTGGCGGTCTTGCTGGGCCTGCATCTGGTTGTCGTGTCTCTCAACCGCGCACCGGGCCGCACCGGTTCCTTCATCGGACAGGGCTGGTTGATGACGGCTTTTTGGCCGATCCAATTCGTAGCGACCCACGGATCAGGCAGCTTTCGCTATACCTGGAATCATTATCTGGTCGTGAGAGATGCGCGGGTTGAGAACGATCAGTTACGCCAGCAACTCGCCACGATGCAACAGCAGGTCAATGCCGCTGAAGAGAAAGCCAAAGTCGCAGAACAACTCGACACTTACGTCAAATGGCGCTCGAGCCAAAACTTTCCCGCCGTGGATGCCCGCGTCATCGGACGCGATGCCAATCAATGGTTCAATACAATTGTGATAGATCAGGGCAGCGCCGCTGGCATACAGAAAAATATGCCGGTCGTCACGCCCGAGGGATTGGTAGGCCGCGTTATCGTGACGGCGCTCGGTTCCGCTAGGGTGTTGCTGCTCACCGATGAACGGCACGGTGTGGGTTCGATCATCGGGCAGTTGTTGACCAAGCGTGCGCTCGGCGTAGTGCGCGGCAAAAGCGCGGCGCTCTGTGAAATGAGTATGAGTGTGGCCGCCGATACCTTGCCGCCCAACGAGATGGTGATTACTTCGGGGCTGGACGGAATTTATCCGCGCGGGCTGGCAATTGGTCGCGTGCGGCTAGCGCCAGGCGCGGCGGGCGTCGCGCCTTCGGTCGAAATCGTTCCGTCGGCTCGGCTTGATCAACTTGAAATGGTCGCCGTGTTGCAAGTGCCGCGCGATCAAGTGCGTTCCAAGCTGGACGAACTGGAACAAGTAGAAAAGGAAAAAGCGCAGGCGGAAAAAGTGCCGCCGAGTCGCAATCGGTAAAAGCGTTTGGAGAAAGACTCTTTCGGTTCAAAACGGCAGTTGATGATTGGCGCTTGCCTGCTCGTTGCGGCCTTACTCCAAGTCAGTTTGGTGCAATTCGTCAGCAGCGGCTTGCGTTATATTGATTGGCTGTTGCTGGTGGTGGTTTATTTGAGTTTGCAACAACGCAAGCACACCGTCGCGTTGGGTACGGCCACGGTCGCGGGTTTGTTAAAAGACCTGAGTTCCGGCAGCGGATTGATGGGGGTCAGCGGCATCGCTTATCTCTTTGCCGCTTTCGTGGCTGACCGCATCGCTTCGGTCATTGTGCTGGATAATCTGGCGATTCGTTTTGGCACGGTCGCGGCGGCGAGTTTGGTCAATACGATTATTCAATTGATCGGCTATCAGATTTTGCGCCTTCCGCTCGCGCCGCTGACCGGACAAGAAAGTTTGCTGGCGGTGGTCGTCTTGAGTTTGTTAGCAAATTTGTTCGCCGCCGTGCTGGTATTTTATTTGATGGATCGCCTCTTCAAATCGGCTTCTGGCGTAGGCTTGCGCCGCAATCAGGCGATGCGCAGTTTGCGGCGACGTAAGTATCTCTCTAAGTAGAATGGTGTAGGGCAGGTTTTGAACCTGCCCTACAAAATAGAAAATGTTATGAATCCCATTCGCCCACGGGACACAGTAGTTAGAGACCTGAATTTCGACGGCACCGAAGATTTGCGCCAGGCGAACATTCGTCTGCAAATTTTGATGTATGTCGTGGCGGCGGTCATTGCCTTGCTGGTCGGGCGGCTGTGGTATTTGCAGGTGATGAACGCGGAGTATTACATCGAACGCGCCGATCAGAACCGCATTCGTCAGTTGCCGATTCCTGCGCGACGCGGAACCATTTTCGACCGCAAGGGCAAGGTGCTGGTGACGAGCCAACCCGCTTATAACTTGTTGTTGAGCAAGAAAGATATTGCGAACAAATACGCTGAGTTCACCGAGTTGCTGGTGAACGAACTGGGTATCGAACGCGAATGGCTGACTCGCCGTTTTGAAGAAGCGAAGCTTGAGCCGAAGTACGAATCGATTGTGGTGAAAGAGCAGGCTTTGCCCGAAGACGTGGCCTGGGTCGAAGCGCATCAATACGAATACCCGATGATTCGCGCCGAAGAAGCGCCGCAGCGTTTGTATCTGTTTAGCGAAGTCGCAGCGCACGCGCTGGGTTACGTCGGCGAAGTCAGCCAGAAACAACTCAACAACCCGAAACATCCCTATTCCAAAGAGAACGAGTTCAAGCTCGGCGATCTGGTAGGCAAGTCGGGCATCGAATTCACCTACAACGAAGTGTTGAGCGGTAAAGACGGATTCCGCCGCGTGATTGTGGACAGTCGCGGGCGCATCATCCGCGAGGTCGAGCGCGAAGAACCGGTGCAAGGCCGCGATCTTTACACGACGCTTGATCTCGACATTCAACTCGCCGCCGAAGAGCAAACCGAAACCATGCCTTCTAATCGCGGCGCGATTGTCGTGCTTGACCCGAACAACGGCGAAGTGCGCGCGATGGTCAGTCACCCGACGTTTGATCCGAACCTGTTTTCGCAACGCTCCAAAACCGACGAAGGCAAAGAGGAAATCCGAGAGCTCAACAACGACCCTGACCGTCCGCTTTATAACCGAGTGATTCAAGGTACGTTCGCGCCCGGCTCTACGTGGAAGCTGTTCACGACCGTGGCCGCGCTCAACGAAGGTGTTATCACGCCTGAAGATTCGAAGATTCAGGACGGTGGCATTCAGTTGGGCAATTACTTCATGAACTCAATGTCGCACATGGGCTATCCCGAAATCGTTCCGGCGATTCGAGAATCCGCCGACGGATATTTTTATCGCCTCGGCATAAAAATGGGCGTTGAGCGTTTTGAGAAATGGATCGGAATCTTTCGTTTCGGGCAATACACCGGCGTTGATTTGCCCGGTGAGTATCGCGGCACGATTCCCATCCGTGCGACGAAAGAGGCATACGCGGCTGGTTTGGTGAAAGGCATGGTACGTAAACGCTGTGCGGCGCAAGGGCTGGAAGGCGAAGCAAAAGAGAAATGCGTGCGTGAAATGACGCCGACGGCTGAGGACGAAAAAGTTTTAAGACTAGAATCGCGCTTTACTGATTACGACATGGCCGCGTCTTCGTTCGGTCAAGGACAGAACGCGATCACGCCGATTCAGTTGGCGCGTTACGTCGGCGGGTTGGCGAACGGTGGCAAGATGTATACGCCCCACTTTTTGCTCAAAGCAGGGAAGGGGATTAACCGCAAAGGCGAAGCGCAAGCCGAGTTCAGCTATCAGGACAAAAATCTATACAGCGTGCCGATGAGTAGCGCGATTCACGACATCGTCAAACAAGGCATGTGGCAAGCCGTCAACGCCGGTGGCACGGGCGGAGGCGCAGCGGTCAAAGGCTTTGACGTATGCGGCAAGACCGGTACGGCGCAGGTCGTCTCGAACGAACGCGCGACGAAAGAAACAAGAGACAATGCATGGTTTATTTCTTTTGCACCGCGCGACAAGCCCGAACTGGCGCTGGTCATTCTGACCGAAAACGCTGGCTTCGGCGGCAAGCAATCGGCACCGCGCGCCAAAGGGATTTATGAAGATTACGTACGTCGCACGCGGCCCGATTTGTTGCCAGCGGCGAAAACGGAAGTAGCTAAAAAATAATGCGGAGTGCGGAATGCGGAATGCGGAGTTAAGAAATTTAATCCGCACTCCGCACTCCGCACTCCGCACTCGAAAGATGTTAGGGTTTTCCCAAAAAACGATTAAGGATTTCGATTGGCTGATGATGCTCACCATTCTGGTGGTGTCGTTGTTCGGCGTCGTCGAAATTTTCAGCGCGACGCAGGAAAAACCGCTGTATGCGGGGGCGTGGCGTAATCAACTTTGGGGGATGGCCGTCGGATTGATAGTGATGGGGGGCGTGATGGCGCGGGATTACCGCATCATCGTGGGTTTGGCTCCTTACTTGTACGCGGTTGGCATCGTGTTTTTATTTTTGGTGCTGACGCCGTGGTTCGGGCACACCGTCAACGGAAACCAGAGTTGGTTTAAAGTTGGCAAAATCCAGTTTCAGCCTTCCGAGTTTGCGAAGATGTTTACGTTGCTGATGCTGGTACGTTACCTCTCCGACATGCGAGAGCGTCCGCCGAGCGTGCGGACGGTCGGCACTGCCAGTGTGATCTGGCTCGCGCCGACATTGCTTGTGTATATGGAAAACGACACGGGCAGCGCGCTCAGTTTTACGTCTTTTTTCGTTGCCATCATGTTCCTGTGCGGAGTGCGCTGGACGTGGATGGCAACCGTTGCGGCTGTGTTGGTGCTGGCCGTCGTCCTGGCGATTCCGTCAGTGAAGGCGAGCAAGGATTACAAGGCACAGCGCATTCGATGCGTTTTTTGGCCGGAGTTGGGGAATGACAAAGTTTGTCACCAGAACGTGCAATCCGAGATTGCCGTTGGCTCCGGCGGATTAACGGGTCGTGGTTTCGGCAAGGGAACCCAGGGAGCGTTAGGCTTCGTTCCTGAAGTGCATACCGATTTCATCTTTGCCGTAGCGGGCGAAGAGACGGGATTTGCGGGCAGTTTGTTGCTGATGGCGGCTTATCTTTTTTTGCTGCTGCGATTGCTGCAAACGGCTCGACAGGCGCGCGACCGCACGGGGCTTTTGCTCGTGGCAGGTTACGCCGCGCTGCTGTTTTATCACGTCGTCGTCAGTGTCGGCATGGTCGCTCGACTGTTGCCGATTATGGGTATCCCGCTACCGTTGATGAGTTTCGGTCGTTCGTCAGTGCTGGCTACGTTTTTCGGGCTGGGACTGGCGATGAATGTCAGGTTGCGTCGCTTTGTGAATGGCTGATAAGCCCTAAACGTGTAGCGCGGGTTACTAACCCGCGCTACAGCTTGAGCGAGCGCAATACGGACAGGTTACGAACCTGTCCTACCGAACCGACAACGCATTGGGTTTCTTAACACGAAGGACGCATACGCATGGTCGTGTGCGTCGAGTTAGCCAAGCCGGTGAATGAAATGTCATTCGCCCGCTTTCACGCTGACAAGTTCAGAAGGCAGTTTGCTAAAGGCCACGCGCCTTTGGTGGGAAAAGGTTTTTGGGAATTAGGGTGGAATGAACCGCGAGGCGCGCAGATTTTCGCTCGCCGCACTCACTTTCCGTTAGCGAGCGCCGTCGCACTTTGGGTTTCATTCACAGATCACCAAAACGAATTGACGCTGAGACACGTCTCAGCTTTATCCATTTGTGCTTTTGCCCCGAACGAGTTTGAACCGAATACGGCGCGGTCTCATCACCGCCTGACATAACGGCTTAACTTGACGCCGCGTAAGAACGCCGTGTGTTTCGTTAGCCTGGTTCGACTTGACCGAATTCGCAAAGCACACGGTGATTCGCTTCCTCTCGATCAGCCGCCTCTTTCCCCCTAAGCACACCGCTTTCACTTGTCGGTTTCACGCAAATCACCACAGCAATAGCGCCATTAGCCAATAAGGGCGTTAGGGCTACACACCGACAGGAGCATATTGAATGTCGAAAGAATTGATCGTGAGCGTCAACGGACGCGAAAAGAAAATCGCCATCCTCGAAGATGACGTCGTCACCGA
>JAYSVR010000220.1:0-20443 GCA_043718445.1 Acidobacteriota bacterium
AGTGGTTGAAGCTGCGCCAGTGGTTGAAGCTGCGCCAGTGGTTGAAGCTGCGCCAGTGGTTGAAGCTGCGCCAGTGGTTGAAGCTGCGCCAGTGATTGAAACCGTTGCGCCTGTTACCGCAGTGATTGAAGCGGGTGCGACGCAACCGTTGTCGGCAGTTGATACGGTGGCGACCGGGCGTCTGTCTGACCTGACGCGCATCGCTGACCTCAACGCTGAAGACGATCAAAAGCTCAATGCCATCGGCATTTGGCTTTGCTCTGAACTGCTCGAAAAAGGCGCTGACCAAGCGGGACGCGCTGCGCTTGCGACTGAGCCCGGTCTGGATGAGAAAAACATCCTGCGCTGGGTCAATCAGGTAGACCTGTTCAGCCGCATCCCCGGCGTCAGCGAAAAGCACGCTGACCTGTTGGAAAAAGCAGGCGTAGACACCGTCGTCGAACTGGCGACGCGCGTGCCTGCTAACCTGCACACCAAGCTGGTCGAGACCAACGCGGAATTGGCTCCGACGGCAGAAGAAGTCGAAAGCTGGGTCGCCCAGGCCAAAGAGTTGCCGCGCGTGATTACGCACTAAGCGGCGCTGGCTCATCGGTTCGTTCTAACTACCCGGAGCTTGGCAATCAGGCTCCGGGTAATTTGTTTGTGGCACAAGATGGTATCTTGTGCCTGCCGAGTTACTTCACTTAACGAGGGCACAAGATACCATCTTGTGCCACAGCCGTATGACCGTACGTCTCACACAATTACGCAGTGAGTTCGCTGCTGAACTCGCTGCCGTCAACACCGAAGCTGACGCCAACGCCTTGCGTGACCGTTGGGTAGGCCGCAAAGCCGGACTCATCACTGCCGAGATGAAAACGCTCGGCAAGCTCGCGCCCGCAGAGCGCAAAGCCGCAGGCGAACAACTCAACGAACTCAAAGGCGAAGTCGAATTCGGCATTGACGAATTGCTTAACGGATTCGCCGTGCAACGTGAAGCCGCGCAACTCGTCAAAGAACACATTGACGTGACACTGCCCGGACGTCGCATCGCCGCCGGTCACTTGCATCCGATCACCTTGCTGCGCCAGCGCATCGAAGACATCTTCGTCTCGATGGGTTACGAGATCGAAGACGGCCCCGAAATCGAAACGACGTTTTATAACTTCACCGCGCTGAACATTCCCGACAATCATCCAGCCCGCAGCCCGCAGGATACGTTTTATCTCGCAGGAGCCAGTGACGAGGCGCTTTCGCTGCGTTCGCAAACTTCGACAATGCAAATTCACGCGATGCAAAAGCGGCGTCCACCCTTGCGCGTCGCTGCTCCAGGTCGTGTATTCCGCCGCGATACGCCCGATGCCACGCACAACCCGATGTTCTATCAGGTCGAAGGCTTGCTGGTGGACAAAGGCATCACTCTCGGCGACCTCAAAGGCACGGTCGAAGAATTCGTCCGCCGCCTGTTCGGCCCCGATACGCAAACGCGCTTTCGGCCTTCGTATTTTCCTTTCGTCGAACCCGGCGCAGAGATTGATTACACCTGTTTCAAATGCCACGGTGCGGGCTGTCGCGTGTGCAAGCAATCGGGCTGGATCGAGATGGGCGGTTCAGGAATGGTTCATCCCAACGTGCTGCGCGGCGTAAACATTGACCCCGAAATTTATTCGGGCTTCGCCTTCGGCTTGGGACTGGATCGGCTCTGCGCGCTGATGTACGGGCTGGATGATATTCGGTTGTTGTATGAAAACGACGTGAGGTTTTTAGAACAGTTCAGTTAAGGAGCGAAGGCAATGGCTGTGAACGGCAAAAACGTAAAAGCGCAACTTCGGCAAATCTGCGAGACGATTGCCCGCGAGTTTCAGCCGGAGCGCATCATCCTGTTCGGTTCGCAGGCTTACGGTAAGCCGACCAAGGATTCCGACCTCGACTTGCTTGTCGTCATGCCGTTCACCGGCGACACGCTGGAACAGTCTGTAACTATTTTGCGCAAGCTCAATTTATTGTTGCCCATTGATCTGCTGGTCAGGACGCCGGAACAGGTGCAACAGCGGCTGGCGTTGGGCGATAGCTTCATGCGCGACATCATCGAACGAGGGAAAGTGTTGTATGAAGCCCCTCACGCTTGAATGGATTGAAAGGGCCGAAGACGACTGGGATGCGGCGTTACGGCTTTATCGCGCGCGCCAACGGCCCAACTACGGCTTGGTTTGTTTTCTCGCGCAACAGTGTGCTGAGAAATATCTAAAAGCGTGGTTGGAAGAAATCGGCTTGCCCGTTCCGCTAACTCACAATCTGCTTTTATTGCTAACCCAGGTCAAAGAAATTGAGTCGGAGTGGAGCGTTTTGCAACCAGAGTTGACGGCACTGAATGCTTATTCCGTAGCGACTCGTTATCCCGGACAGACTGCCAGCAAGCATGCAATCAGAGACGGCAAAGCTGTTCGGTCGGCAATGCGCGAAGCGTTTGAATTGAAAGAATCAGCGTCTAACCCCACAAGAATGAAAGCCGCTGCGCGCATTGATCGGCTTGGATGATATTCGCTTGTTGTACGAGAATGACGTGCGCTTTTTAGAACAGTTCGCATAACCGCGACGGCTCGCCGCAAACCCCTTCAAATGTGAAACCGTCGCCCAACTTTCAAGGAGAGATTTATGTTCTTGCAAAGACTTTGGTTCATCGTTCGGTGCGGGTTGGTTCTGTGTGTGGTTGGCGGATGCCTCAATCGAGTTGAGGCGCAGACGTTGCCGCCGACGGAGTTCAAGATTCCTACGGCAGCCAGCGGCGTATCGCGCATCATCGCTGGGCCGGATGGCAATTTGTGGTTTCTGGAAACGACGGCGCAAAAGATTGGACGCATCACGCCCAGCGGGCAAATTACGGAATACGCCTTGCCACAAGTGGCGCGCAAGCCGGGGGACTTAGTCATTGGGCCGGATAGAAATTTGTGGGTGATTGGACCGGACGGGTTGGCCCGTGTTACGCCCAACGGTGCCGTAACTGGCATTTCACTACCGGGTTTGTATGCGGCGGGGCGCAATCACATTGTTAGTGGGCCTGATGGCAATTTGTGGATGATGCGCAATCTGACGGTGCCGCCAGCCACTTCTGGTTCGTCTTATCTCGTCAAGCTGGACGTACGCGGGCAAGTACTCGCGCACTATCCGTTAAATTACTCTCCCAATGGCTTTGTGTTTGAACCAGGAGGGACGTTGCGCTCCGCGACGGATGGGTTTTTATACATTGGTCATTGCGGTTCGCTTCCTTATACAACTTGGAATCGTTATACGATCGGCGGTCAGTCGGGTGAATCTGTGGGGAGCATCTTCGCCTTAACGGGCTATACCTTGGATGCACAAGGCTCGCTATGGATGGGCGGAGTAATTGATAGGTTCAGGACGTCGTGTCTTGTCGGTACGCCGATCCGCACGCAGTCAGGAACGTTGAGCCAACTCGGTGCGACCGACAAGTTTGAGCAATCAATTGAAATACCGCCCAGCTTAGTGCCCGCACGGTTTGCGCCTGCCACTGATGGGCGAATTTGGTTTGTGGGAAATGATCCACGCAATTTGGGATATTTTGTGCCAGGTCGTCAGGGTTTTTACTTTGCTGACCTGCCCAGCACACATTCCATCAACGATCTCGCATGGGGGTCGGACAATAATCTTTGGTGGGTTGAAACATCGAAAAACTCAATCTATCGCTATACGACAGCCGGGAGCTTTCCTGCTTTGGCAACTTCGGTGAATGCCGCGAGTTACAATGCTTTTGACGCCAATCCGGGGCAGATATCTGCACTGTTCGGTACGGACTTAGCGACCGAGACTAGAGCGGCGGGGACGAGTCCGTTACCTATGTCGTTGGCTGGCGTAACTGTTACGATCACGGACAGCGCAGGCGCTGAATATAAAGCGCCGCTATTTTTTGTTTCACCGGGGCAGATCAATTATCAGTTACCCGCAGCAGTAGCGGCAGGGTATGCGATGGCCAAAGTGAGACGCGGAGAGCAGACCATTCAAGTCGCGGCGATCAACGTCAACGAAATAGCTACGCCTGGCTTTTTCACTTTTGACGGCAACGGACAAGGAGTACCCGCAGGGCTAATCTTGCGGGTGCGCGCGAATGGCACGAGCAGTTATGAGCCGTTGGCCCAGTTGAATCCGACCACCAAGCGGTATGAGCAGTTGCCCATTGTTTTCGGCGTAGCTACCGATCAGGTTTACCTGGTTCTTTTCGGCACCGGAATCGCGCGCCGAGGACAAGCAGTTTCTTACGACTTTTATCTGGATAACATCGCTCACAATCACGCCAGAGATACGCGGGTGTTGGCTGATTATGCGGGGCCGCAGCGGCAATTGGTGGGACTAGATCAAGTGAATATTCTTTTACCACGCAGCCTGACTGGAGCAGGCGATATGGCGTGTTATTTGGTAAACAAGACGAATAGTGGCCTGAACAGCAACGCTGTGCTGCTTAAATTCTGAAAACTTTATGCACTCACTCATCAACGAATTCGCACAAACCATCGCTGAGAATTACGTGCGGCTGGCGCAGATCAGCAACGCTGACGCCACTGCGCCGCGCGCTGTCGGCAAATGGTCACCCAAAGAAGTTATCGGACACCTGATTGATTCCGCCGCGAATAATCATCAGCGATTCGTGCGCGCGCAGCTTTATGACGGTTACGATTCGTTGGGTTACGAACAGGAACTTTGGGTTGCTATGCAGGTTTATCAAGACGCGGTGTGGCAGGAATTGCTGACGCTGTGGAAGGTTTATAACGAACACCTCGTCCGCATCATCGCGCTGATTCCTGATGATAAGTTGAGTCGTACCTTTCGCATCGCGGGCGGCGAACCCGTGACGCTGGATTATTGGGTTGAAGATTACTTGCGGCACATGCAAAAACACTTGGAACAGATTCTTGGGTGACGCTCATGTCGCAGACTTCTTCGACCTACGAAAAGATTAAACAGCACAGCAGATGGCTGGGGATATTGTGGCTAATTGCAGATATTGGCTATTACATTGGTTTACTTTGGAGCCTGATTGCTCCTGGAGTTGGAATAGCTCAAGCATTACTTGATAAACAGCGTGGCATAGATCGCCCTTTTTACTGGCACCGTATGGTCCTTGCTTTTGTAAGCGGTGTGTTCGTGTTTTTCTTTTCAGCGTGGCTAAAAGAATACGTTGACGAACGAGCCGAAAAACGCTGGCCTGAAATTTATAGAAATGAAGATTAGTTACAACTGGCTCAAAGAATTCGTAGACATCAACCTCGCGCCGCGCGATCTAGCCGAGCGGCTGACGATGGTCGGCCTTGCCGTAGACGCTGTCGAAACGCACGGCGACGATGCGGTGTTGGAAATAGACCTGACTTCCAATCGCCCTGATTGCCTTTCGCACCTCGGCGTAGCGCGTGAGGTTTCAGCTATCGTCGGTCAGCCGATGAAATTCGTTGGCGTAAGCGGAAAGCAAGGCGATGCGGCGCTCAAGACCGCTGAACTCACGAGCGTTGAAATCACTGCGCCGGAGTTGTGTCCGCGATATACGGCGCGGTTGATTCGCGGGGTGAAGGTCAAGCCCTCGCCGGAATGGTTGGTCAAGCGGCTCGAAGTGATGGGGCAGCGCAGCGTGAATAACATCGCGGACATTACTAACTATGTAATGTTGGCGCTGGGGCAGCCGCTGCATGCTTTCGATTTCGAGATGCTCAAGGGCAAGCGCATCGTGGTGCGGCGCGCGAGTGAAGGCGAAAAGATCGTTACGCTTGATAAGGAAGAGCGTACGTTGACCAATTCGATGCTGGTGATTGCGGACGCTGAACGTCCGGTAGCGTTGGGCGGTATCAAGGGCGGCGAAGATTCGGGCATCACTGACAAGACAATAGACGTGTTGTTGGAAGCGGCGTATTTCACGCCTGCTCCGATTCGGGCTACGTCAAAGGCGTTGGGGCTGGCGACGGAGGCTTCTTATCGCTACGAACGCGGCACTGACCCTGAGATTGTCGCGGTGGCTTCTGACACGGCGGCGTGGCTGATTGCGGAACTCGCGGGCGGCACAGTGTCGGATGAATTGATTGACGTTTACCCGGGCCGAGGTGCGCTGTCGGCTAAACGCAAATCCGTCACGATGCGGCTCGCGCGGTATCGGGCATTGACGGGGTTGGATGTCGAGTTGAACGAAGCCGCGCGCATCCTCACGGCGTTGGGAATGACTGCCAAGATTGACGAAGCTGCACAATCTTTGACGGTGTTGTCGCCTTCGTGGCGGATTGACATCAACATCGAAGAAGACTTGATCGAAGAAGTCGCGCGCATCAACGGCTACGACAAGTTGAAACCCCGCCTGCCGGGCAGCGCAGGCGCAGGCTCGCTTTTACCAGGCGAGAACGAACGGCGCGCGGTGCGGCGTTCGTTGACCGGCTTGGGCTTTCACGAAGCGGTGAGTTTCAGTTTCGTGAATGCGGCGAACGATGCGCTATTCAGTTCGGTGAGCGAAGCTGATCGCGTGATGCTCGACAACCCGATTGATGTCGAGTTGGATTTGATGCGTACCAATTTGCTGGGCGGCTTACTCGCTGCGCTGTCGAACAATTTCAATCACGGTACGCGCAACGTGCGGTTATTCGAGTTTGGCAAATGCTTTGCGGCGGGCGGCGAACGTCCGCAGGAGACTGAGCGGCTGGCGTTGGTGATGACCGGTGCGCGCAATGCCGACGATTGGCAGGCGGCGAAAACGGCGCTGGATTTCTATGACGTGAAAGGGGCGCTCGAAAGTTTATTAGCTACGATGACGGTGACAGAGGTGAATTTAACGGCAAGTGATGAATTGCCTGCACATTTGCATCCGGGACGTGCTGCGGTAGTATCCGATGGCTCGCAAGCGTTGGGGCATTTAGGCCAACTCCACCCACGCATTGCGGCGCAATACAAATTCAAACAACCGGTGTTTGTGGCAGAACTGGATTTCGGCGCGCTGTTGCAAGCCGAACGCCGCGCGTCGCGTTACCAGCCGCTGCCGAAGTTTCCGCAGGCGCAACGCGATACGGCGTTGCTGATTGATACGACGGTGAATTACGCGGCGCTCGAAGCGGCTTTGTATGACTTGCAGTTGCCCGAACTCGTCAACGTGCGGTTGTTTGATCGTTATGCGGGCAAGGAATTGCCCGCTGGCAAACATTCGCTGGCGCTTTCAGTGACTTATCGCCTGGCAGAAAAAACGCTGACCGACGAAGAAGTCAACGCTGCGCACGAACGTGTGACGACGACGTTGAAAGAGCAATTTGGCGCTGAGATTCGCTAGTTTGTATCGCAACCTGTTAGGTTGCGATGGCTCGTTGGTTTAAGCATTTAATGCAATCGCAAGTCTCCGCAACCTAACAGGTTGCGATACGGATAAGGGACGTTTATGACGGCTACTGGCTTAGACAAATTCGCCCATCTCGAAGACAAAATTTATCGCGCGGTCGAACGCTGCAAGATGTTGCAGCAAGAGAAAGAACGGCTCGAACAGGAAAATTCCGCCTTGCGCAGCAACGTAGGGCAACTCAACGGCGAGCGCGAACACGCTGAGACCAACGTACATAAGCTGTTGTCCGAACGCGATAAGTTGCGTATGAAAGTCGAAGCGATGCTCGACACGATTGCCGTGTTGGAGATGGAAGCCGAGGTGAAAAAGTAAATGAATCAACGCCCCGCCCAAACTGTGCGCGTAGAGATTTTCAATCAGATTTATGCGCTGCGTGCTGAAGACGGCGACGCCGAGCGTACGCAGGCACTGGCGAGCAAGGTAGACAAAACCATGCGCGACATCGCGCAACAACTTGCGACGGCAGATTCGCTGAAGGTGGCGATTTTGGCGGCGTTGCATCTAGCGGCAGAATTGCAACAGTCGAATGATAAGTACGATGCGTTGAATGATGACCTCGCTGCGCGCAGCACCGAATGCGTTGAAGTACTTGATCAGGTGTTAAAGGCGGGGCGGTGAAAAGGCATGGCGAGTCAATAAATTCAGAAGCAATCATCCAGTGGCGATAGGCGAAAAGCTGAGGCCGCTTTTTTTATGTATCCGAGAAAACCACAAGGAACGAGTGTGAGAACGAAACAATTTTTAAGCGCAGCGTTGAGCGTCTTTTTGTTATTGCCGCTGACGGCGATGGCGCAGCGCAAGAACGCGAAGCCTGTTAAAGAAACGTCAGCAGATGCGAAGGCCGGACTCGACACCATCACGGCGGAACAGATGCGCCAGATGCTGACGTTCATTGCGGCGGATGAGTTGGAAGGCCGCAACACGCCTTCGCAAGGGTTGGACATTGCCGCGAAGTTTTTGGCTTTTAACTTGTCGCGTTGGGGCTTCAAACCGGCGGGCGACAACGGCACTTATTTTCAACGGTTCAACTTGCGGCGCGGGCAGATTGACGGCGGACAAACGTCGTTGACGCTGGGGGCGTTAGGCGCGCAGGTGTTCAAGTTCGGCGATGATTTGTTGCCGCGTCCGTTGATCGGCAAGGCGCAGGGCAAGCTGGTTTACGTCGGTCACGGCCTCGTCGTGAAAGCCAAAAATATCAACGCCTTTGCCGGACTCGACGTGAAAGACAAGATTGTCATCGCCTCTGAAGGCGCGTTTCCGGCGGGTGTTCAGCCGATTGATTTGAACGGCAAGCTGGGTGTTGATTACGACACGGCGTCGCATTACGCGCTGACGCACGGCGCGCGAGGTGTGTTGCTTGTGCCGAGTCCGCCCGTACTCAAATCGTGGGATCGTTTGAAAAGCTCTATGTCGGCGAACAGTCGCGCCAGTATTGATAAAACGGGCGAAGCGCCGAGCGCGTTGCCGACAGCTTATGTCGGCGAAAAAACTTTGAATGCTTTGTTCGACGGCGAACGAGTGAGCGGTTCCGCTGTTTTGCAGGAAGCGGCGAACGTTAAGTTTAGCGGTTCGTTCGCGCTCAAGGGCGACAAAGAGGTGACGCTCAATGTGGCGGGCAATCTCGAAATTTTGCCTACGCAAAATGTGGTGGCAGTTTGGGAAGGCAGCGACGCGGCGCTCAAGCAGGAATACGTGGCGATTGGCGCGCATTACGATCACATCGGCGGGCGCGTGCCGTCCGATCAAGGCAAGACGGACAACTGGTCGCGCTATCGTTTGTTCCTCGACGCAGCAGGACGCACGGGCGGCAAAGATTCGTTATCGAACGGCGCGGATGATGACGGTTCGGGTACGACCGGCGTGCTGGCTATTGCCGAAGCGTTGACCAAAGCGCCGCGTCCGAAACGTTCGATTGTGCTGGTGTGGCACGCGGGCGAAGAGTGGGGTTTGTGGGGTTCTGAGTATTTCACTGACCATCCGACGGTTCCGCTCGATAAAATCGTCACGCAACTCAACATTGATATGATTGGTCGCAGTCGGGCTTCCGATAACAAGGGCGATAACAAGAATGACCGCGATAAAGGATTGACCGATCCGAATTCGATTTATGTCATTGGCTCAAAAAAGATGAGCAGCGAGTTGGGCGAGTTAAGCGAAGCGGTCAATGCGGGTTATCTCAAGCTGGGCTTTGACTATAAATACGATGACCCGAACGACACTGAGCGGCTGTTTTATCGCAGCGATCATTACAATTACGCGCGCAAAGGTGTGCCGATCATTTTCTACTTCGACGGCATTCACGTTGATTACCACGGCACGGATGACGAAGTTGACCGCATTGATTTCGAGAAGATGGAAAAGGTGACGCGCACAGTGTTCGCCACAATGTGGGAACTGGCTAATCGGGCGACGCGCGTCAAAGTAGACAAGCAGCTTTCACAGTAGGGATCAATAAGCGCGCTTGACGCTTTCGCAACTCATCACGCACGATAAAGATTCATTCCATTCAATTTACTGACAACCAAAGAAAGGCACTATATGCAAATTTTCAAAACTCTTTCCCGACTGAGTGTGTGCGCCGTGCTGGCGCTTGGCGCGCAACTCGCTTTCGCTCAATCGTTGACCAAAGTCGAACGCCCCGCTGGCGTGACAAAACAAATGGCGGAACGCGGACAGCAAGACGAAGCGGCTCCGACCATCAGGATCATCAGTCCGAAAGCGAACGAAGTCATCAAGGGTGACAGTGCGCCGTTGGTGCTTGAGTTGAGCGGCGATTTGAAAGGCTATCATCCGCACAAAGACCCGACGACGGGGATGGGCAATCACATTCACGTGATTCTCGACAACAACGCTTATGAGGCCTATTACGACATCAAGACGCCGTTCACGATTCCTAACCTGGGGCCGGGACAGCATACGATTCGCGTATTCGCTTCGCGCCCGTGGCACGAGAGCTATAAGAACAACAGTTCGTTTGCGATGGTGACGTTCTCGGCGGTGAACGCCAAAGCCACTGCTGCCACGCGCGTGGCGGCGAAAAGCGGCAAGCCGTTGCTGACCTATAGCCGTCCAAAAGGCGAATATAAAGGTGCAGCGGCTGATCCGATCATGATTGATTTCTGGCTCGCCAATGCGAAACTCAAAGGCAATGGTGGCAAATATCAGGTGCGTTGCACGGTGGCCGGACAAAGCATGCTGCTCGACAAATGGGAGCCGATTTGGTTGAGCGGCTGGACGGCGGGCAAGCATTCGATTCAACTCGAACTGCTCAACGACAAAGGACAAGTCGTAGACAATGGTGGATATAACGTGACGACACGCGAGATTACGGTGGTGAAATAAATCCATTATCAGTTTGGACAGGCCTGGCATCTGGCTTAACGCTATTTGCCAGACCTGCTTAATTGTGAAGGAGCCATAAGTATTATGACGTTAGCAATAGATTTACCGGCGGCGTTGATTGAACAGATTGAAGCGCGGCAGATTTCAGATAAAGAAATCGCTGCCGTCGCGATTGCCGCTGTCGAATTGTGGTTGGCGCAACCCTCTTCCGAGCAGTCAGCAGCAGGCCGCTTTACCGGGAGCGCAGCGACTTTTACGCACCGGTTGATCGCTCAGAATCGCCAATTGTTTGAAGAATTGGCGCAACGCTGAACTGAAGTGCTGGCAATGGTTGATTTGTGGAAGACTATTACGCTGATGAGATTGCCAACCTGCTGGTGCGAGCCTATGAGATTCACGAAATCATCATTGCCGAAACCGGTGGAATTATCGGATTTCGTGACGCCACGATGCTGCACGCAGCCATAGCCCGACCCTTCGCCACTTTCGATGGAAATGAGCTTTACCCTTCCGATTTTGAAAAAGCCGCCGCCCTGTTTCACTCGCTGATCAAAAGCCACCCGTTTATGGATGGCACGAAACGTACCGCCTTTACCACCGCTCTGTTCTTTCTGGCAGAATGCGGCTATCAAATTCCCGAACCATTACCGCGTGAAGAAATTATTCAGGTCTGCGTCGCGGTCGCAGAAGAGAACCGACCACCAGAGCGCAGGGAAAAGCTCGAAATTTACACGATAAGTGATTTGGCGGCTTGGTTCGAGAATCTGTTGGGAATCTGGTAGTTGCCCTAGAACCAGTGCGCGATTTTTTTGTGCAACGGAGGAGGGGTTGAGTTCGTCTCTAAAGCTGGTTGCGTAATTTTAGCGAAACCCTTTATCCGCATATCCCCTTTCACTTATTTCATCGGTAGTACCTATGCAAAAGTTGGCAGAGATTTGTATCAAGCGCCCGGTGTTTGCCGCGATGATTATTTTGGCGTTGGTCGTGGTGGGCAGTTCGAGTTACTTCAAACTGGGCGTAGATCGTTTTCCGACGATTGACGTACCGACGATTTACATTCGTGCGAGCCTGCCCGGCGCGGCCCCCGAAGAGATGGAAACCGGCGTCGTCAAGGTGATCGAAGACGCCGTCAATCGCGTCGAAGGCATCGAAACCATGCGCGGCGTAGCGCGTAACGGGCAAGCATTCATCATTCTCAATTTCGATCTCAACCGCGACATTGATACCGCCGCGCAAGACGTACGCGACCGCTTGCAAGGCATCGCGCGCGAACTGCCAGCCGGGATGGATCCGCCTTCGGTCAACAAATCCGACAACGACTCTTATCCGATTATCACTGCCGCCATTTCTGGCAATCGTTCGCAGCGCGAACTCGCTGAGATTGCCGACAAACGCATCAAGGTCGAACTCGAACGCGCCAACGGTGTCGGCGAAGTTTTCGTCAACGGCGGCCCCAATCGCGCGATCAACGTTTGGGTAGACGCTGACCGGCTTGCCGCTTATCGCCTGCCCATCACGCAAGTGCGCAACGCTATCGTCAGGCAAAACGCCGACGTGCCCGGCGGCAATCTGGATGCCGGCGCGCGCGAACTCACGTTGCGTACGATGGGACGCATCATCGAACCGCGCGATTTTGAAAACATCGTCGTCTCAACCGCCAGCGGAGCGCCGATTCGCGTGCGCGATGTGGGGCGCGTGACCGACGGCACCAAAGAGATGCGTTCGTTGTCGCGGTTGAACGGCGTGCCTTCGGTTTCGATTGGCGTGATTCGCCAGTCAGGCGCGAACACCGTCGCCGTGATCGAAGAAGTAAAACAAAAGCTGAATCGCATTCAAGGCGCGATGCCCAGCGATGTGCGCATCGAAGTCATTCAAGATCAGTCGCGTTATATCAACAACGCCTTGCACGAAATCAACGTGCATCTGGTGTTGGGCAGCATTCTGGCTTGTCTGGTCGTGTTGCTATTTATGCGTTCGTGGCGCTCGACCGTCATTGCGGGAATTGCGATTCCTACGTCGGTGATTTCAACCTTCGGCATGATGCGCGCGCTCGATTTCACGTTGAATAGCGTCACGATGCTGGCGCTCGTGTTGATGGTCGGCATCGTGATTGATGATGCCATCGTGATTCTCGAAAACATTTTCCGTTATATCGAAGAAAAGAAAATGCCGCCGATGCAAGCCGCCAAAGAGGCGACGCAGGAAATCGGAATGGCGGTCATGGCGACGACGCTTTCGCTGGTCGTGATCTTTTTGCCGGTGTCGTTTATGTCTTCGATTTCGGGACGGTTTCTTTATCAGTTTGGTCTGACGGCTTCGGTGGCGATTATGGTCAGCTTGCTGGTTTCGTTCACGCTGACGCCGATGATGAGCGCGCGATTGTTGCGTGCCGAAGACGCGGCGGGCGATCACGACGCGGCGTCACGGCGCGGTTTCTATAGTTGGATTGACAAGACTTATACGTGGATGTTGCACGCCGTGATGCGTTGGCGTTGGGCGGTGGTGTTGCTGGCGGTTGGCGTCATCGCAACGACGCCTTATTTCTATCGCCAGGTGCGACAGGAATTCATTCCGTCAAACACCGATGAAGGCGAGTTCAGTGTGAGCCTCAGCGCGCCCGAAGGCACCAGTCTGGTTTCGATGAATGAAGCGATTCAAGCTGTCGAAGCCGATTTAAGCGATAAGAAAAAATTCCCTGAAATCCGTCTGATGCTGGCTTCGGTGGGCGGCGGCATGGGCAGCTTTTCGAATTCGATCAATAACGGCGAAATTTATATCCGCCTCGCCCCGCACGATGAGCGCACCGTCAATCTCGGCAAGTTTTGGAATGGGCTGAAACAGGGCAGGCCGCTGGCGGTATTCGATGGCAACTATTCTTCGCGCGACGTGATGCAACGCATTCGCGGTGCGCTGCGCAAATACACGCACTTGCGTCCGGCGGTGCGCAATCCGCAATCCATCAACTTAGGCAGCGGCCCGTCAGAACTCGATTTCAGTTTGCGCGGCCCTGATGTGATGGTGCTTTATAACGCGGCCAACGACATGCGCGAGTGGGGCGCGCAAAACGGATTACTAGACCCAGACGTATCGCTCAAGATTGATAAGCCCGAATTGCGCGTCAAGATTGATCGCCAACGCGCCGCTGACCTCGGCGTAGACCCGACCGACATCGCCACGGCCTTGCGCCTGATGGTGGGCGGCGATGATCGCGTCTCGCGCTTTCATGACGAAACGATCAACGAGGATTATGACGTAGAAGTGCGGCTGCAAAACGGTGACCGCAACGATGCCGATACGGTTTCGCGGCTGTTCGTGAGTTCCAGCAAACTCGGCCTGGTTTCGCTCGACAACATCGTCACGCTCGAAAAAGCCATCGCTCCGTCGCGCATTGACCGGCAAGATCGCCAGCGCGTCGTCAGCCTGCGTGCTTCTATCGCGCCGAATTTCGGCTTGCAAGATCGGATGGACGCGCTGCGCGGGCAGTTCGCCAAATTAGGCTTGGGCCCGGAATACAGCTATTTGATCGGCGGACGCGGACGCGAACTCGAACGCACCTTCAACGAATTCATTCTGGCCTTCCTCTTGTCGGTCGCGTTTATGTACATGATTTTGGCCTCTCAATTTGAGAGTACGATTCACCCGATTACGATTTTGTTGAGCATTCCGCTGTCGGTTCCGTTCGCGTTGCTGTCGCTGTGGTGGATGAACGACACGCTCAATCTTTATTCGGCGCTCGGCATCCTCGTGCTGTTTGGCGTCGTGAAGAAAAACTCCATCTTGCAAATTGATCATATGAACGGGCTGCGCGCGAAAGGAATCGAACGTTACGAAGCGATCATTCAAGCCAATCGTGATCGCCTGCGTCCGATCTTGATGACGACGCTCGCGTTGGTTGCGGGCATGCTGCCGCTCGCGTTGGGTTCAGGCCCCGGAGCCGAAGAGCGCCGCTCCATCGCCATCGTTGTCATTGGCGGACAAAGCCTTTCGTTATTGCTCACGTTGCTGGTGACGCCAGTGGCTTATTCGCTATTCGATGATCTGGCGCTTAAGTTCCGTCGTCGCGCGCCCGTGAGCGGCGGCGTATCGAACCTGCCGCACGTGCAATCTGAGGCGGGAGATTAGGTGGCTATCGAACCCATTCGCCTTTCCAAACTCATGACGCAGCGCGGCATCTGTTCGCGCCGCGAAGCCGACCGTTATATCGAGCAGGGACTGGTGCGCGTCAACGGCGAAATCATCAGCCAACTCGGTACGCGAGTCGCGCCTGACGTAAAGATCGAACTCGCCCGCGCCGCGCAACAACAGCAAGCGCAACTCGTCACCGTCATGCTCAACAAACCGGTGGGTTACGTCTCGACGCAACCCGAACCAGGTTATAAGCCTGCCCTTCAACTCATCACCGCTGCCAACCAATTTGAAGATAGAGGACAGCGCCTGAAGTTCCGCGATGGCCTTTCGGTCGTAGGCCGCCTCGACATCGAATCGCAAGGCCTGCTGCTTTTCACGCAAGACGGACGCCTCGCCAAACGCATCATCGGCGAACAATTCGTCACCGAAAAAGAATACCTCGTCCGCGTCACCGGCGGTTATCTCGACGAAGCCCGCCTCAAACTTTTACGCCACGGCCTCTCGCTCGACGGCGAACCGCTCAAGCCCGCACAGGTCGAATACATCAATGACGACCAGCTTCGTTTTGTGTTGACCGAAGGCAAGAAACGCCAGCTTCGCCGGATGTGCGATTTGGTGAATTTGCGCGTGGTGGGATTGAAGCGCGTACGGATTGGAGGTTTGCGCCTCGGCAATTTGCCTGAAGGGAAGTGGCGGTTCGTGCAAGCTGAAGAATTAGTGCGTATGGAAATGCGGGGAGCCTGAGTGCCCCCCGCGCCGCCCCCGCACCGCCCTTAGTTTATTTCGGTACTTTCGCCCAATCAGTTAAAAATTGATTCAACACGATGTCGGTCAGCGGATGGTTATAAAGCTGATCGAGAATATCGAAGGCCATCGTGCTGATGTCTGCGCCTGCCAGCGCACAATCAAGCACGTGCGTAGGATGTCGCAAGGCCGCTGCAATAATCTGAGTCTGAAAGCCGTAGTTGTCATAGATCGTGCGAATCTGTTCGACCAAATCCATGCCGGTGTGGCCTACGGCGTCGAGGCGTCCGACGAAGGGGCTGATATAAGTCGCGCCGCACTTGGCGGCAATCAGCGCCTGCAACGGCGAAAACGTAACCGTGACGTTGGTCTTGATGCCTTCGGCGCTCAAGACCTTGACGGCCTTCAAGCCCTCTTTGATGATCGGGATTTTGACGACGACGTTTTTATGCAGCTTCGCCAGTTCGCGGCCTTCGGCAATGATTTCAGGCGCAGTGACGGCAATCGTCTCAAGCGAAACCGGGCCGTCTACAATATCTAAAATCTCAGCGTAAACATCCAACGCCTTGCGCCCGGTTTTGCTCACGTGCGAAGGGTTCGTTGTCACGCCATCAATGATGCCCCAGCTCCAAGCCTCGCGGACTTCGGTAACGTGGGCGCTGTCGAGAAATAGTTTCATAAATAAATCCTTCAGGGAGTCAGGAGTCAGGAGTCAGAATTCAGGGGTCAGAATCAGAAGGCAACGCAATCGCATTTCATTCTGGCTTCTGACTCCTGGCTCCTGAATTCTTCTTCATAGGTTTTGAAAAATTCGCAAAATATTTTGCTTCGCCGCCGCGCAATACGGTTGCGACATCGCGGCAAATTGCAGTGACGACGCGGTGTTGGGCTTCGCGGGTTTGCGCGCCGATGTGCGGCAGTTGAATGACATTGTCCATGCCGTCAAACACGCTGGGCGCGGGCGGTTCCTGCTGCCTCACTTCAAGCGCAGCGCCTGCGATGCGTTGCTCGTGCAAGGCTGCGAGCAAGGCGGCTTCTTCGACAATGCCGCCGCGCGCGGTGTTGAGAAAGTATGCCGTCGGTTTCATCAGCGCGAATTCATTCGCACCGAACATGCCGCGCGTCTCGTCGTTCTCAGGCAGATGCAGTGTGACGTAATCAGCCGTCGCCAGCACTTCTTCCAGATTGGTCAGGCGCGTGCGGCTTTCGAGCGCGCGCAAACTATCGGCGTCAACATAAGGATCATACGCGATGATGTTCATGCCTAGCGCGCGAGCTTTGATTGCCAGCACGCTGCCGATGCGTCCGAAGCCGATGATGCCCAGCGTCTTGCCTGAAATTTCAGTACCCATAAAACGCGGACGATCCCAACGACCCGCTTTGGTATCGCGGTCGGCCAGCGACAGCTTGCGCGACAACGCGATCAACAAACCGATGGTGAGTTCGGCGACGGAATTGGAATTCTGTTCGGGCGTGAGCGCGACGACGATGCCGTGATCGTTGGCGGCAGGCAGGTCTACGTTATCCATGCCTACGCCCGCGCGCCCGATGATTTCAAGGCGCTTGGCCGCCGCTATCAGTGCGCGCGTGAGTTGCGTTTGATTGCGCGCGATGATGGCGCGGAAGTTGGGTACGGCGGCAATGAGTTCGTCTTGTCGCTGCCAGATGTCAGGCGCAAAGACGAGATCGAATTGCTGACGCAATTCGTCCATTGCGGAGCCGATGATGTTTTCTGTTACGAGAATGTCAGGCATTCGATTGCAGATTGCAGATTGCAGATTGCAGATTGACGCGGCGGTAATCCTTCAACGTATAAAGTGCGATAGCCACACCCAGCAGCGGCATCAACGCAGCCATAAAGAAAATCGGTGTGTATCCAGTTCGATCAACGATGATGCCAGTGATGAGCGGAAACATAATGCCGCTGACGCCGTTCGCCACGCCGGTCAAGCCGGTCACGCGCGCGACGGCGGAGTTGGGGAATACGTCAGAGACCGACGCGAACATATTCGCCGATAGAAAAGTGTGTCCTAACAGGATGAGCGAAATCAGTCCGATGGCAACGAAGATGCTGCCAGTCAGCGGAACCAGAAAACTCAACAAACAAAGCGCCGCACCAAACAACAGCGTCGCCTGTCGCGTAGAGTTCACGCGCCAGCTTTTGCTCAATAGCCATGCGGCTGCCAGCCCGCCGCCGATGCTGCCGATGTCGCCAAAGAGAAACGTCACGGAGTTGAAATAGGCGCTGTCTTTAATGCTCAAGCCGCGCACGTCACGAAAGTATTTCGGCATCCAGTAAAGATAAAACTCTACGACCGGGCCGACCCAGAAACGACAGAGCATCAAGCCCCAGGTTTGTTTCAGCTTGAGCAAGTCCCAATTGCTGGGCGCGGCGTCTTCGGTCGCTTCGCCATCGCTGTTGATGTGCGCGAGTTCGGCGGCGCTGACTGATGGATGTTCGTCGGGCTGGCGATAAACGAACCACCAGACCAACACCCAAAGCATGCCGAGCAAACTGGGTACGAGAAAGCCCATGCGCCAGCCGAAATGTTCGCGGATCGGGATAATCAAAAACGCTGCGACGAACGAACCGAACATCGAGGCGCTGTTAAAGATGCCAATGGCGAAGGCGCGTTCGCGCACGGGGAACCAACTGGCTACGATCTTGTTGCCGCCGGAGTAATTGCCGCATTCGCCCGTACCCAGCCAAAACCGAAAGATGCGAAAGTGCCAGATCGAAGTCGAAAGCGCGTGCATCCCGTTGCCCACCGACCACCACAACACGGCGAAGGCGAGGCCGATGCGTACGCCGACGCGATCCATCAGCATGCCCATCGGAAATTCGCCCAGCATCATGCCGAAGCGAAACCACGAGACAATCGTGCCGAACGCGGTATTCGATAATTTGTATTCGTCGGTGATGTCATTGCCCAGTACGGCGAGGGCCTGACGATCTACGAAATTGATGACGGTGACGAAAAACAACAGGGCAAGCATCCACCAACGGACTTGGCGATACCACGGCGGCATTGATTGGGCAGTTGGAGCAGTTTGCATTGGGGGCGAGTTGGTTACGGTTTATGCGCTTGTACCCATTGGCGGAAGGCGCGACGCATCGTGTTAATGCCGGTTGCCTTGCCATTCTGAATCGCGGTGACAAGAGCTTCAGCTGTCAGGAAAAAAAAGAGCTTGCTGTGAGCAACAGGTTGATAAGCGCCATTGACCAGTTCGTAAAATTCGATTTGCCCATCTTTGTAACGCCAAATTTCACCAATCCCTAACCCGGCGTAAATCGGCAGCTTGTTCAGAGAGGGATGAGTAACATCCACCTCGACAGCCAAATCGGGCGGCGCGTCGTAATCGAGGTTGACGCGCTTTTTGCCAAGGATGCGTTGCAGGTCTTCGATATAAAAAGTGTCATCGGCTTCTGCGCCTTTTTCGGCGCGTTGGCTGGTCATCGTCATCGAACCGGTGCTGGTAAACTCAAGCCCCAACTCTTCCGTCAGGATTTGCACCACGTGGCTGAAAAGGCGCGCTTCATTATCGTGTTGCATCGAGACGCTCATAATTTCCATCTTCCCTTGATCATAGCTGATGCGAATGCTGCGAATACCCATCAAGTCTTCAACTAACTGGGCGTAATCCTTCCACGGCACTTCTTCCACAAAGAATCGGCTGCCCTTCGGCATGGATTCGATCATGGTGTGGTAATTGGGACGGCTCGGTGCGGCAACTGCGCTCATATTTCGCTCCTGCTTGTAAGGTTCGGTTAGCATCATAGCATCGGCCAATTAGGTTGCATCAAGCGTATATCGGCAATAACACCTTCTTCACATAATCCATACTGATCGTCGCGGATTCGCGCGGCGTCAGCGTCGTGGCGTCTTGTTCGATATTCACCCAACCGCTAAAACGAATCTCTTTGAGCAGACGCATCACGCCGGGGAAATCAATTTCGCCCTTGCCTAACTCGCGCAGGTTCGGTTTGAAATCAGGCCGCACAAAAGGCCGCACACCGTCTTTGAAGTGAAAGTAATTCAGCCGCGTTTTGTATTTGCGGCAAATCGCCAAAACATCGCCGCCCGCCAGATGAATGTGTCCGGTGTCGGCTGACAGAAAAACATAACGCGCGTCAGTCATCGCCATCGCCAAATCAATTTCGGCGGGCGTTTCGACGAGCGTGTTCAGGTGCGGATGCAAACCGATTTGCAAGCCCTGGTCTTTCGCGCGTTTGCCAATTTCGTTAAGCAGCAATGACTGTTGTTTGATCAGCGCGTTGCGGTCAGCGTTAGCCGGAACACCCGGCGGGCCAATGATGATGTGTTTAACGTTGAACTCTTTCAGCAAGGCAAAACGTTTCGCGGCGTCCTGCAAAATTTCTTCGCGCTTGGTCGGGTCGTGAAAAGGCGCGCTGAAATAATTGCCTGACACGGCGAGTTTCTTTTCAGCCAACAGCGCTTTGCACGTCGCCGTCGTCAAGCCGAAGCGTTCGAGTTCGTTGGCGAGCGGAGAAAACTCAATACCGTTCGCGCCGAGGTTGGCGAGATCATTCAACGCATCTTGCAGCACCAGTTTTTGCCCGCTGAAATTGCGCCACAGCAAAAAGCCCTGCGCCCAACGGATGCGCGTCTTTTGACTGGAAAGCGGTGCGGCGAAGGGCGGCACGCTCGTTGTCACCAAACTGCCTGCTAAAAATTTCAGCAAATCACGTCGTTGTGTGTTCATAGGTAAAAGGGATTTGTGTTGAGTTACGGCCCACGTTAGCAATTGTCAAAAACGTAGGCTCATTCGCCATTTTCGCCCAACCGATTCAAGTAAAGTTCGCCGAGGTAGTGAATCAAGCCGAGTTGCACGCGATCAACGAAACCAGTCAGCCCT
>JAYSVR010000023.1:0-8589 GCA_043718445.1 Acidobacteriota bacterium
CGGCGGCGAACCGATTGATAAAGGCAAACTCGTCGAAGACGGACACCGTTGGGCTGAACTGCTGGCTCCGCACATTTGCGATACGACTTACTTTCTCAACCGCGCGCATAGCGAAGGCAAAGCATTACTCTTTGAAGGCGCGCAGGCTACGATGCTCGATATTGATCACGGCACTTATCCGTTCGTCACGTCGTCGAGTTCGTCCATCGGCGGAGCCTGCACCGGCGCGGGCATTTCGCCCAAAGCCGTAGGCGTCACCATCGGCGTCATCAAGGCTTACACGACGCGCGTAGGCGGCGGCCCGTTCCCGACCGAACTTAACGACGCGCAAGGCGAAGCGATTCGCCAACGCGGCGGCGAATACGGCGCTTCGACCGGACGCCCGCGCCGCTGCGGTTGGTATGACGCGGTCATTGCGCGTTACGCCGTGATGATTAACGGACTCGACGCG
This sequence comes from Acidobacteriota bacterium, assembly GCA_043718445.1. Classification (GTDB taxonomy): domain Bacteria; phylum Acidobacteriota; class Blastocatellia; order RBC074; family RBC074; genus JACPYM01. Next base: position 452 of record JAYSVR010000023.1, read on the forward strand.
CTCGCGCTCACCAAACTCGACGTGTTGGACGCCGAAGCCGAACTTAAAATCTGTGTCGGCTATCGCATTCACGGCGTGGCAACCGATCAAGTGCCTTACGACGCCGAAGCGATGAACGCGGCTGAACCGGTTTATGAAACCATGCCCGGCTGGTTGAGCAAGACCGCTGGCATTGACCGTTTCGACGCGCTGCCCGCCAAGGCGCAGGCTTACATCAACCGCTTGAGCGAACTTTCCGGCGCTCCGTTCGCGTTTGTTTCAACGGGGCCGGAACGCAACGAAACCGTAGTGAACGCAGACGTGTTGGCGCGTTGCGGCCTGCAACTAAGCTTGTAATCTGCCCAACCAGCAGTGAGGTGTAGTAATGAAAAAGCTGTTCTTTCTATTTATCTGCCTCTGGCCTTTTGCTACGCAAGCGCAAAACACCAACGGCATCAAACACCTGACGATATATGACGCAGGCGTCGCCGAGTTTCTCGAAGAACGTACGCTCGAGCTTCAGCCCGGACTCAACACCATCGAATGGCGGAGCCTGATGCCCAAAGCCAACACCGGCACGATTCGTGTGACCGCCGAAGGCGCAGAAGTCGTGCGCCAAAACATCACCTACGACGGCAATCAAGTGGGACAGGAAAAATCGCCTGTGCTGCACCTCGTGCTGGATAACAAAGGCGCAGCCGGAGCGCGCCGCGTGCAGGTTGATTACCTCGCACCGGGCTTGCGTTGGCAGGCGAACTATTCGATGTTGCTCGAAGCCACCAGCAAAGACCTTCCACCTAAATCCGCCACGCTGGATGCGTGGGTGACGGTTTTCAACGACACGGGAACGGATGTCTCTGCGGGTACGGTTGATTTGATTGCCGGTGAAATCTCGTTGTTAGAAGGCGATGGCAATGACGGTGTTCGCTCCGTTTATGCCCAGAACATCAGTCGGCAGGATGTAAGCGACAGCGCGGTGCTTTCTGCGAATACGGAAGTCAGCGGCCTCAGCGTATTCAGCCGCATCCGTCTGGGAAATAACATCACGATGAAAGCGAACGCACTGGTCAATCGGTTGCCGTTGTTTCAACGGGCGACGTTAGCCATAACGCAAAGAAACGTTTTTGAAAACGAACATAGTCAGCAAACGTTGGCGCGTGGCGGCTTCATCCTGCAACCGCGCGGCTTACAAACGCGCTTCGTCGCAACCAATAAAACCGGAATCACCATGCCGGGCGGCAAGGTAACGATCTATTCCCGCGACAACGAACTCGCGCAGATTTCAGGACAAGATCGCATTATGATTACGGCGCACGGCGGCGACTTTGCCGTGTCGCCCGGACGCTCGTCAGTGTTGGTGGCGACGCGCCGTGTGACCAGCCGCAAGAACGTGAACTGTCGTGACGAAGAAAAATGCGAAGGCGGTTCAAAGCTCATCACCTCAGTCGAAGTCGTGCTGACCAATCGCGGTGCCGTCGAAGCCGAAGCCTTCATCCGCGAAGGCATCGAAATCGGCGACGGCAGCGAATGGAAAATCACGCAAAGCTCTACGACGAGCGAACGCCTGAGCGATCATTCCTTACAGTTCAAAGTCATGGTTCCGGCGGGCGGCAGCACGAAAGTTAGTTACACGGTGGAAACCAAATAACAACCGGATGTCGCACTTACTGCAATTACTTTTACTGCTCGTCGTCATCATCGCCTGCGCCAAAGCCGCCGGAGCGTTGAGCGTAAGGTTCGGACAGCCCGCTGTCTTCGGCGAAATCCTCATCGGTCTATTGCTCGGCCCCACCGTGTTCAACCTGCTCGACTGGCACATCTTCGCGCCGCACGCAGCATTAGCCGCAACTCTCAAAGACCTCTCTGAAATCGGCGTCATCCTGTTGATGTTCGTCGCCGGACTCGAAACCGACCTCAACGAAATGAAACGCGTAGGCCGTGCTGCCTTCTTTGCCGCAATCGGCGGCGTCGTACTGCCCATGCTGGGCGGAGCGTTGACCGCGAGAGCGTTTGGTTACGGCTGGCGCGAAGCCATCTTCATCGGCACGGTGCTGACGGCGACCAGCGTTTCGATTTCGGCGCAAACGTTGATGGAACTACGCCAACTCAAATCGAAAGAAGGTTCAACGATTCTAGGCGCAGCCGTCATTGACGACGTGATGGGCATCATCGTGTTGTCATTCGTGGTGGCGTTTGCGGCAATTGGCGGTGACACGAACGCCGCGCCCAAGCTGCCCGCACTCATCGCGCAGCATCTTTTTGCTGGCAGCAAGTTCGCCGAAATCGCTTTGATCATTGGTTTGATGTTGGCCTATTTCGCCGCCGCGTGGAGCTTCGGCTGGCGCTATTTCGACAAGCTGCTCGACAAACTTTCGCGCGTACCCGCCAGCCAAGCCTTGCTCGCAGGCACGGTTGGGTTGGCGTTGTTTTATGCGTTTCTGGCTGAATACATCGGACAAGTCGCAGCCATCACCGGCTCATATCTCGCAGGCGTACTCGTCACGCGCACCCGCTTCAAGGAAAAAATTGACGAAGGCATTCACCCGCTGACTTACAGCGTATTCGTCCCGATCTTTTTCATCTCCATCGGCCTCGAAGCCGACGGACGCGCGCTCTTCGGCGACAAGTCAAAACTGTTGTTGATGAGCGCGATCTTGCTGGTTGCGGTCGCTACCAAAATCATTGGCTCCGGCGTCGGCGCGCGCCTCAGCGGATTCACCAACCAAGAATCCCTGCGGGTAGGCGTCGGCATGATCTCGCGCGGCGAAGTCGGCCTCATCGTTGCTGGCGTAGGCCTCGCCAGCAACGTCATCAATCAAGAAGTCTTTTCGATTATGGTGATTATGGTGCTGGTCACGACGATGGTTACGCCGCTGTTGCTGAGGCTGACCTTCCCCAAAGTGGAAGAGGCTGAAGTCGTTGAGATATACGAAGAGTTCGCTGGGTTGAAAGACATTTCAGACAAAGAGTGAATTTCTTTGACCGACCTTAGTGCGAGTTGTACAGTCCGCCTGTACAAGGAGAAATACCGATGGCAATTCAAACTACTTATAGCAACGCGCGGGGAAATCTGGCTTCGTTGCTTGAGCGCGTTACGTCAGACCGTGAAATCGTAATCATCAATCGTCGCGGCTTTGAAGACGTGGCGTTGGTAACGGCTTCCGAACTTTCCAGTTTGCTCGAAACCGCGCACCTGTTGCGTTCGCCGCAAAACGCCCAACGCCTGCTCAAAGCCCTGCGCCGCGCGCAAGCCAAAACCTTGAAACCTACGCCCGTAGCCAAACTGCGCCAGCAACTCGGATTGGATGAAGACGCCTAAAGCCAAAACGAAAAAAGAGCGCGAAGCCGTCTTCCATCCCGAATTTCTCGAAGACCTTCGCTATTGGGTCGAGACGGAACGAAAGATCGCGTTACGCACTCTTGATCTGGTCGAAGACACGATGCGCGATCCCTTCGACGGAATCGGCAAGCCTGAGCCGTTGAAATATCTGGCAGCCAATACGTGGTCGCGCCGCCTCACGCAGGAACATCGCATCGTTTATCTGGTCAGCGAAAGCCGCATAGAATTTTTACAGGCGCGTTATCACTACTGACCGCTCACTTCACGTTATAGGCCGTCAGCGTACCTTGATTGCGAATATAAAGTTTCCCGCCAATCACGACCGGGTGCGCCCACGAAGGCTTGCCGAAATCCTGAATCGCAAAGCCGCCTTTTGCCACATAAGCCTGCGGATTGGCTTCGGCGAGACCTACGCGCTGGCCTTCGCCTACGAGGTAAAGCATGCCGTCGGCGTAAGTGAGCGAGCCTTTGCCGACGCTGCGGTCGCGCCACATCACCTTGCCGGTGGCGAATTCCATGCACGTCAAAATCGCATCAGAAAAACCGTAAAGATAACCGTTCACCAATACTACGCCGCCGTGATGGTTTTTCATCTCTTTGGTGAAATAAGCCTCTTGCGCATTCACGCCGCCATTGGCTGCCGACAGATTCAACAACGCCGCGCCCGTGCCATACGCCGAAGTGAAGAACACCTTGTTGTCGGAAAAGATCGGCGTCGTGCAATTCGCCGTACCATTCGATGCCTTGCCGTATTTCCACAACAGTTTGCCATCGCTGGCGCGCACGCCGACCGCCGCGCTGTCAGTAAAATTCAGATACATCGGCACGCCGCCGACCGTAGCGGCAATGCTGGATGAATAAGCCGCGCCATCGCTCAGGTCGCCCGACTTCCACAATACGCTGCCCGTGTTTTTATCGAGCGCGACCATGCCTGCTCCGCTGCCGCCCGGCGTAACGATGAGGCGATTGCCGTCAACTAACGGAGACTCGCTGACCTTCCAACCCGGATTGCTGCCGCCGAATTCCTTGAGAATGTTTTTGCGCCACACGACACCGCCGTCGCGGAAGCGCAACGCCGCCAGGTCGCCGTTCTCGGTCAACACATAAACCTTATCGCCCTCAATCGTCGGCGTAGCGCGTGGGCCATTGCCGCGCCCATCTTTCACCATCGGCCCCAACGCCGCCTGCCAAATCACTTTGCCGTCGGCGCGATTCAAACAGAACACGGCGCTCGCCGTACCGCTCGTGCCTTGCACGAAGATGCGGTCGCCGCGCAGCGAGAGCGAACCGTAGCCTTCACCCAAGCCGGAAATCGTCCACGCCGCTTTCGGCCCGCCCTCCGGCCACTGTTTCAACAAGCCCGTATCCGGCGACAAGCCATTGCGCAGCGGCCCGCGCCATTGCGGCCAATCAGTGACAACATCCGCCGATGGTGCTAGTTGAAACACAGCCAACGCCGCCACCAGCGACAGCGATAAAAACGAAATCATACGCAGCTTTTTCATAACGATTCTCCTTCAGTTTAATCAGTCTGTATGGTCAGGAATGCAGGTCATTTACAGGCCGCAATGTAACTGCGGCAGCGCCAGAAATCCACTGACCGACGGCCTTCTACATTGCCATCTGTTAATGACGCGCGTAAGATGCGCGCCGTTTCAAGGTAGTAATTAGCACAATCCTTTTCACCGTAGCGTGGCAACCGTAACCGCCAGTTACAGGAAGTCAGCAGTACCCAATCAGCAGGAGGGCATACGCACATGCAACTTTCGCTCACCATCAATGGGCCAGCGATGTGATGGAAGACCTTCACGCTTCGGGGGAATATCGGCGACATTTGGCGAGGGTATATGCTGCACGCGCGGTGCAAGCGGCGACGGGTATCAGTTAGCGGCGGCCAACAACAGGTATGCAAAAACACGGCTACGTCATTGATACGAACATTCTGGTATCGGAGCTGATGTCGAATCGCGGCGCTTCGTATAAAATCCTGTTGCTGATGCCGAAGGGCAAATTCGAGTTTCACCTTTCCGTGCCGCTGGTTTGCGAATACGAAGCGGTGCTGAAACGCAGCGAACTCAAACTCACTTGGACGAATGACGAAATTGACGAACTACTCGACATCCTTTGCTTGCTTGGCGCGAAGCACAAGATTTGGTATCTATGGCGTCCGCTGTTGAATGACGTAGGCGATGAGTTCGTCGCGGAATTGGCGGTTACGGCGCAAGCCGAAGCGGTCGTTACCCAAAACGTCCGCGACTTCAAAGGTCTCGAAAGATTCGGCATTGCTATTCTGACACCCAAAGCGTTTTTGCAAAGAATCGGAGAAGCATCATGAGCGCAATTACCATCGAAATTCCCGAATCGCTTTTCGGCAAACTCAAAGAAGTGTCGGAAAAAGACCGCAGCACGCCCGAACAATTTATGTTACTCGCGCTGGCTGAAAAGCTTTCTAGCATCATGACCGTTGAATACCTTGAGGAACGTGCGAAGCGGGCGAAGCTGGAACGATTCGAGCAACTATTGGCGAAAGTGCCTGATGCAGAGCCAGTAGATACGGATCGTTTTTAGTTATGCTTCCGATTTACCGAAGTGAACTAACTTTTAACTGTAACAAAAGAAAACTAGCGAATTCTTCTTTGGCGCTCGCGCCGTCGAGCGAGCTTGGGGACATTTTGCGACGGCATGGCTGGGATGCGCGTTGTATGCCGTAATAAGGACAGTTGATACAACAAACGGAGATCGGAATGGAGTTTATTAAGACGTTTGGTCAAATTGCAGGATTCGGCGGTCTTGCTCTTGGTGTATTACTGCTCATTTTTCGAGACGTCATTCAAAAAAACATATTTGCCACGCTTACGAAGCAGCAATCGTATAACCTTATTCGTTTGATCATTGTTCTTACCTGGACAATTGCCTTCTTCGGAATATCTCTCTGGGGAGCTTCATTTTTCGTTTTGCGGGGCACTGAAAATGTAAAACCGCTTGAGCAAGAAAGACGCTCGTCACAAACTTCCCTCCCACTTCCGATAACAACACAAACTCCACTACTGAAAGACACGTTACCTGTTAGCGAGAGGGCAAGCAGACCAGAATCTTCTCTTTCTGATTTGAATCGTAATAGTCCGTCAACCCAATTGACGCCGCAACAAGTGATTCCTGTTAAAAGTAATAATGAAGGGGCAAAAGCAAATAGTCATTCACAGGAAAAGCTTGCCGTTACGCTAGTTGTTCCGTCTGATATGAACGACGCTGAAATCTTTGTAGACGGAGTGTCTGCGCTAATAACTGATCGAAAATTATCTTTTATAACAATTCTAGTAGATCAGAAGGCGGGCGCGCAGTTGTTTCGATTAAAAAAGCTGGAAAGAACTTGCGAAGCTAGCCAGCTAATCAACACTGCTACCACACTGTCACCATGCGACAGGAAATGAGGTATTTACCATGTACAACCAGAAAATAATAGTGATCCTATTCCTTGCTTGCCATTGCTTGGTTCTTTCAGCTTTTGCACAGGCGCAAAGTAATCAAGACCGTAAAACACTTTATGTGTGGGACTTTCTAACGAGCGACAACAAGCAAGATTCCTTGACCAAGAAGCTAACGGAAGAGTTTGAAGAAGCTCTGATTCAGGCGAGATGTTATCAGGTTTTGGAAAGGCGACGCTATGACAGAGTTGTGGCTCACCAGGAAAACGAAAAGAAAATTAGGAGCTACGATAACTTCGTAGTGCAGTCGAAAGCTGACCAACGAGCTGTTGCTACTAACACCGTAGTTATGGGGACTATGGATGACGATGTCGCAAGTGGTGAGGTCAAGGTGACAGTAATTTTTCAACGACTTGATTCTACAAACGACGACAAGCGGAGTGTTCGGATAAAACGAGGACTCATAAATGACGCTGCCAGCCGGGAAAAAGCGATGAAAGATTTGGTGAGTGAAATATGTCCATCTTCATCTATCACCACTAAAAAAACGCCTCCTTCGTTAAATGGCATTTGGGAACAATATATTGCTAAACCTACAGGCAGTGACTTCAGGCTTATTGGCACGTTTATCGTAACCAAGGATAGGAATGATAAACTTTTTATTGTGACTAAGGAGATGAGTCCTAACGCTATTCAATCATTAGGCATTCACGGAATCACTTACGACGGAGAGTCCTGGACGTTTTACTCTGATTGGTCAAGTAGACAAACAGCCTTCTTTAAACTGCGTAGGGTCTCGGATAATGTCTTTGAAGGCTACTCGTCTGTTGGTGGACGAATACGAGATAGAAATAGGTGGATTAAAGTTGAATAGAATTGCTGGAGGTATTTATGAGAACTGAAAAAGCTAGAAAGCCGTTACAGAAAATGTGCCTGGGCTTCGCGCTCGTATGCGTCACTTCGCTCGTATTTGCCCAAACCAAACGTCCGATGACGTTTATGGATGTGCAGGAAATCCGCCAAGTCAGTGCGCTCGTGGTCAGTCCCGATGGCAAGTGGGCGCTGTATACGTTGAGCGTGCCGGATTGGAAGGCCGCCAAGCGGTTCAGCGACATTCATCTGGTTTCGCTCGAACGCGGCGTCACTTCTTCGCGGCAGATGACGTTTACCAAAGACAAGAATGAAGCCGCGCCGCAATGGTCGCGCGATGGGCGGTTTTTCGTCTTCGCCTCTGACCGCGAAGCGCCTGCTGCCACGCCTACGCAAAATCAGCTTTACCTGATGTCGCCCGATGGTGGCGAAGCGCGCAAGCTCACCGATGCCAAAGATGGTGTGGGCAATTTCGCCTTTAGCAAAGATGGCAAGTGGTTGGCTTATACGGCGGGCAAGCAGGA
>JAYSVR010000221.1:0-52890 GCA_043718445.1 Acidobacteriota bacterium
GCGGCTGTTTCCGAAAGCGCAAATCAAGGGCAACATTCCGTTGCGCGTGGTCGTGTTCAAAAACCGCGAAGCCTTCGTGCCGTTTATGCCCGCCTATCAAGGCAAGGTGAGCGAAGTCGCCGGATACTTTCAGTCAGGCCAGGACGTACATCACATCGCGCTCACCGGCGAGATGGCGGGCGAAATGCCTTACCGCACGATCTTTCATGAATACTCACACGCCTTGCTCAACGACAACGCCTATCAGCCACCCGCTTGGTTTAACGAAGGACTCGCCGAGTTTTACAGCACGTTCGAGGTAACGGATGGCGACAAGAAAGCCACGATTGGCAAGCCCATCCCTTCGCATATTTATCGGCTGCGCGACACGAAATTCATGCCGCTGGCGCGCTTGTTTGCCGTAGACCACGGTTCGGCTGAATACAACGAAGCTGACAAGAAAAGCATTTTTTACGCCGAGTCGTGGGCGCTCGTGCATTACCTGATGCTCGGCCACGAAGGCGCGCGGCAGCCGCAGTTCATCAACTATCTGGGACTGCTCGCCAGCGGCAAAAACATCGGCGAAGCCTTTCAAACCGCCTTTCAAACCGATTTCGCCACGATGGAAAAAGAGCTGCGCGAATACATCAATCGCAGCACTTATCCAATTCAGCAATACACGGCGGACGGCAAGTTCACTTTCGACGCGACGATGGAAAGCGCGCCTTTGAGCGAAGCCGAAGGGCAGTATTACCTCGGCGATCTGGCGTTGCATTTGAGCCGCGCGAGTTGCGAACAGTACCTGGAAAAAGCCATCGCGCTCGATCCGTCATTGGCGGTGGCGCACGCTTCATTGGGCTTGGCGAAAGTACGCAGCGGCAAGCTGGCTGAAGCCAAACAGCATTTGCAAAAGGCTTCGTCGCTCAACGCGAAAAACTATCTGGTGCATTACTACTACGCGCAGGCGCTGTTTGAAGAAGTTATCGGGCCGGGCGTGCAAACTCGCGTCGTCAGCAGCTTGCCGCCTGAGATTGCCGACACCATGCGTACGCAACTCAAGCAAGCCATCGCGCTCGAACCCACGTTCAGCGAAGCCTATCGCCTGCTGTCGTTCGTTTATTTGATTACGAGTGAAAATCTGGATGAAGCCGAAACACTGCTCAAGCGCGCGATTGAATTGAATCCGGGACGCGGCGAGTTGGGCTATTCGCTGGCGCAAATTTATATGCGGCAGCAAAAGTTTGAGGACGCACGCGCTGCGCTCGACGCGCTTATCAAATACGCGACCGATCCGAAGCTGCGCGAACAGGCGACCAACCTGCTCGAATCGGTCAATCGCATGGCAGCGGCTTATACGCGCTATGCGCCCGGCCAGGCGAAAATAGAAACCGTGGAAAAAGAAAAGGAAGGCGAGTTCAAAGAGATCGCCGTCGCGCCGCGTCCGGTGTTGCGCCGCAAGTTTGAAGGCGAAAAAGCTGAGGGCGTATTGCTCAAAATGGATTGCACCAAAGGCCTGACCGTTACCGTTAAAGGCGCAAAAGAAACCTGGCAGTTTCATTCGGCGACGCCGGACCGCGTGCAGTTCGTGACCTATTCGCAAGACGTAAGCGCCGAACTCACATGCAGCGCCATCGCCAAGCCGCCGCAAGTCATCGTGACGTATCGCTACAACACCGACGCGCAGGCCAAACACGACGGCGAATTAATCGCGGTCGAATTCGTCAAAGCGCCTTAACGCCCCCTTACTGATTGCCCGCGCAAACTCGCTGCGTATAATCATCGCGTTATGCAATACCAAATTTTAGTGCAAAGCCAACCCAATCAACGCTTCACCGCCGCCGTGCTGGGCTTGCCCGATTGCGTGGTCGAAGGCGCGACCCGAGCGGAAGTTCTCACCAACGTTGAGCGCGCTTTGCAAGAACGATTATCTAATAGCGAGATTGTTACCATTGAAGTAAGGGCGACGAATGGCAACGGCTCTCATCCTTTGCTCAAACACTTTGGCGCGTTAGCCAATGATCCTACGTTCGATGACTGGCAAGAGAAAATTGCTGAGTTTCGGCGGCAAACGGATGAAGAAGAAGCCCTGAAATAATCTATGCTTTACCTATTCGATACCGACCATCTCAGCCTTTTTCAACGAGGTCACCCTAGAGTGAAATGGCACATGTCACAGCCATTGCTCCCTCAGATTTACACGACCGATGTGTCATACGAAGAGCAAATGCGAGGCCGGTTAGCGCAAATCAGGGCGGCCAAAACTGAAACTGAAATTATTCAAGCCTATGAATGGCTGCGCTCAACTATCGCAATTCTCAGGGACTTCACCTTACTGCCTTACGACGCGCAGGCCAGCCGAATCTATGAATCGTTGCTTCAGCAAAAACTGCGCATCGGTACGCAGGATTTACGCATTGCGGCGATCGCCTTGTCCGCCAATGCCGTAATCGTCACCCGTAACGAGCGACATTTCGGTCAGGTCGCAGGCTTGCCGTTGGAAAACTGGACGAAGTGAATCAGCCGCTCGTCATCACATCACCAATTCCGTCGGATAAAGAATTTCGTAAAGCGCTGCTTCGCTGACGAGATAGACGGCGCTGCAAAAGTGGCAGGTCATTTCTGCGCCTTTGTCTTCGGTGAGCATGTCTTCAACTTCGGCGCGTTCGAGGCATGAGATGATGTTGATCGCACGGTCATAAGAGCAATTGCAGCGAAATTCGACCGGCATGCGATGCAGCGTTTCAAACGGCATTGCGCCTAACACGAGTTGCAACATGCCTTCGGCGTCGGTGCCGCGCCGAATCATTTCGGTCGGATGCGGAGCCTGCATAACCGCTTGTTCAATCGCGGCGATGGTTTCTTCCCGTGCGCCGGGCATGACCTGAATCAAATAGCCGCCCGAAGCCGCGACGCGGTCTTGTTCGCCTTCGACAAATACGCCCAGTGACAAGGCCGATTGAATCTGTTCGGAGTGCAGCAGGTAATGCGCCAGGTCTTCGGCAATCTCGCCCGACACAATCGGCACAGTGCCGACATAAGGTTCCGGGTTGAGTCCGATCTCGCCGCCGATTTCACGAATGACGTTGAGCATGCCTCCGCCCACAATGGCTTTCACGTCGAGCTTGCCCGCCGCCGTGAGCGGCGCATCAGCCAGCGGATTCCGCACATAACCGCGCACCGTGCCGTGCGCACTCGCTTCTGCCGTAAGCCCGCCAACCGAACCGCGACAATCAAAGCGCAGCGTCAATCGTTCGAGGTCTTTGAGCGTACGCCCCAACAACAACGCGCCGGTCAGCACACGCCCCAAGGCGGCTGACACCACCGGCGTCGCCTTGTGCCGCTGGCAGGCTTCGTCGGTCAGCGAAGTCGTCACCGCCGCCAGCAATCGAATCGTCGCATCGGCAGTCGTCGCTTGAATGAGATGATCTTCTGGTAATTGCATAACTATCGCGTTGTTATAAATTCGGCTTCCGCAACCACACCCGCATCATTACCCATCCGCAACCGGGCGAACAAAGCGCGACGCGGTCGTCACCTTTGGGGAAGTCTAAACGACCCAATGGTAAGTAACGTTCGACCAAGCCATTCGACCAGCGTTGCGGCGTAATGACGATCAGGCTCGAAGCGTTGCGTTCGGTCATCGTGCGTTCGATTTCATCAATTGTCATTGCCGTGATGAGTTCGGATTTGGCGTCGCGCAGCGGCATGTCCGGCGCATAAAAATCGAAGCTGTGATGGTTGTTGATAAAGAACACCGCGCGTTCGCCGGGGAAAGCCAGTTGGCGAACCGTGCGAATGAATTCGCGCAACGATTCGCGCTGCGCCACCGCAGGCGACGCCAATCGCAGCGTGACGATAAACAGCAACGTGATGCCGACCGGCAAAAACAGCGTCGCCCAACTGAACCGGCGCATCAGCAAGAGTGCGAGATAAAGCAGCGCGACAAACGCCGCGATATAAATCAACGCCGTCACCGCCGAAGCCGAAAACAAAGGTTGTTTGCGGTTGGCAAACCAGCCCGTTGCGCCCAACAGCAAACACAAAATAACCGTTGCCCACGCCGCCCACAGCAAAGTCTCGGCCTTCAAAAAACGTTCGAGTTCAAGCCCGACCAACAAGGCCAACGCGGGAAAGATCGGCAAGATGTAACCCGGCAGTTTCGAGCCGGAAAGCGAAAAGAACACGAGCGGAACCACGACCCACAGCCATAAGAACAAACGCAAGCGTTCACTGGGTTCGGTCAATAAAGCGTGGCGTTCGCGCACGGCGCGTTGCGCGCTGGCAACCAACCACGCCGTCCACGGCAGGCATCCGGCGAGCGCGGCGAGCAGGAAGAAATAGAAGGGCTGCGGGTGTTTGTATTTGTTGCTGACGTACCGCTGAAAATGATGGCCGATGATGAAATCGTTGAGGAAGACACGTCCGTGTTGCGCGATCATCGGGCCATACCAAGTCGCAGCAACACCAATCATCAACAGCGTGCCAAGCAATAAAAGTTTCGGTCGCCATAGCACACGCAAACGCCGCGTGACCAGCAAGTAAGCGCCAATGATTCCGGCGGGTAAAACGATTCCGACTAACCCTTTGGCGAGTAGCGCGAGTCCGAGCGCGGCAGCAAAGGCGTACCAATAACCATCGCGCCGCCGTTCACTGTCAGTACTTTGTTCCCACAAAAAAAACGCGAGCAAGGCCGCCGTCAGACAAACCGTGAGGGGCAAATCAAACGTCGCCGCGCGCGCAAAGCCCAACCACAGCGCCATCGTCAACAGCACCGACGCGCTGACGTAACCGTAACGCGCTGAATTGACGCGACAGCCGAAAGCGTAAAGCAGCCAGGCTCCGACAGCGGCCAGCAAGGTGATGCCGATGCGGGCGGCGAACTCTGATACGCCAAACAGCTTGAAGCCCAGCGCCGATAGCCAATAGGTGAGCGCCGGTTTCTCGAACCACGCGATGTCAGCCAAACGCGGTGTAATCCAGTCGCCGCTTAAATACATTTCGCGCGCGACTTCGGCGTAACGCGGTTCATCGGGGCCGAGAAACGGCAAGTGTCCCAAACCGTAAAACAACGCGAACAGACTCAGCGCCAGTAGAGCCATTGGCCCGAAGCGCCGCCAGCGGACATCATTGTTTGAGTTCGTCAGTGAATCTTGCACGTGGTTCTGGTAACAGCTTTTGGTTGGAACGATAGCCTAGAGTAGCATTGCCTTTCTCAAACGAAAACCGGGAGGAAACAAGTGGCGCAGACTTCAGCCTGTGAGACGTTTTGTGGGCTTTAGCCCGCGACAGCTTCTGAAAAAAATCGTTGTGCGGACTAAAGTCCACACAACGTCTCACAGACTGAAGTCTGCGCCACGTCGCGCTATGAAACTCAAGCTCGCCGTCATTGGCGTAGGCCATCTGGGACGCGAACACGCGCGTGTATGCGCGGCTCTTGATACCGCAGAACTCGTCGCCGTGTGCGATACGAACGAAGCACAAGGCCGCGCCATTGCTGAAAAATACGGGACGCGCTACGTCGCTGATTACCGCGAATTGCTGGATGCGGTTGAGGCCGTGAGCATCGCTACGCCAACCGTCAATCATCACGAAGTCGCTTGCGCCTTTCTCGACAAAGGCATTCACGCGCTGGTTGAGAAACCCATTGCGCGCACATTGGCCGAAGCCGATGAAATGATCGCGCTCGCCGGAGCACGCAATGTCGTATTGCAAGTCGGCCACATCGAACGTTTCAATCCGGCCTTCGTCGCATTACAACCGCACATGCGCAAGCCGCATTTTTTTGAAGCGCATCGCATGGGAATTTTCACGCCGCGTTCGCTCGACATTGATGTCGTGATGGATTTGATGGTGCATGAACTGGACATCATCGCCACGCTCGTCAACAGCGAAGTCGTCAGCATCGCCGCCGTAGGTATTCCGATTCTCACGCCCAAGATTGACCTGGCGAACGCGCGACTCGAATTCGCCAACGGTTGCGTTGCCAACATCACCGCCAGTCGCGTCGCGGGTGAACGGCTGAGGAAGCTGCGCATCTTTCAGCCCAATGAATACTACTCGCTGGATTACGCCGAACAGCAGGTCGCGGCGGCCAAGCTGATTCCGCCAACTCAGTTGGGGCAGTTACCGCAAATCGTGGCCGAGTCTTTAGAGATCGTAAAACGCGAACCGTTGCTGGCTGAGATTGAAGCGTTCGTTACGGCGGTAGTAAACAAAGAAGCGCCCGTCGTGAGTGGCGCAGACGGACGGCGCGCGTTGTCATTGGCTTTGCAGGCGCTCGATAAAATTTATGAACACCAGCAACGCGCGGGGTTGTGAGCAAAGTACAGCAACCTTTCCAGGTTGTTGCGGTCTGCGCAAAAGGCCGCTTGAGAGAAAGTACAGCAACCTGAAAAGGTTGCTGTACTTTGCTTAGATCGGCTCTTCGCTCGTAGGCAACACTTCGACTGTCGCATCGTCCGGCGCTTCTTTTTCTGCACGCGAGAAGAAATACAAAATCACCGCAAGCGCGCCAATCAGTTGCCCCAACACGATCCAGACAAATACGCGCGGGCCGAAACGTCCGATCAATTGGCCTACCAGCCACGGGCCAAACATGCCACCGCAGGCTGCGCCGAATAATAACCAACCCGTCATCTTGCCCGTTACGTGCAGCGTACGTTGCGCCAGCGCCATGGTCGAAGGAAAGATCGGAGCCATTCCCAAGCCCATGCCTACGGCGCATAACCACAGCGCCCACGTCGCGGCGGGCAGAAATACCAGCACGACCGTTAACGCCAACCAACCGCACAAGTGCATCAAGATGATCGTATGCGGTCGCAGCCGCCACGCAAGCGGAATGCCCGCCAATCGCCCCAACGTAAACGCCGCCCAAAAGCCGGAGTTCATGTCATACGCCAATGTATCCGCCGCGCCACTGCGTTGCGCGTAACTAAACATCCAACCGCTGACGATGGCTTCGGCTCCGACTTCGAGAAACAAAAACAACAAGAGCAAGAGCAACAAACCTTTGGCCTGTTGCGGTTGAGCCATCTGCGCAGCTTGGTGATGAGCGACGTTGGGACTCGGCACGAACCACGCGCTGAGACCTACGCTGCCGATGGCGAAAGCGAATACGCCATAAGTCCACGGCAACGCGCCCGTCGTACCGGCAAACTGTTTGGCAATCAGCGGTGCGAGAAATCCGCCGAGGCCGAAGGTGAAATGAATCGCGTTCAGATACAGTGCGGCGCGTTGAGGGTTAGCCGCCGCGACGAGCGTATGTCCGCCGACGTTGATGACGAGCGAGCAAACGCCCAGGCAAACGAAAGTGCCAAAGAGCAGCGGCAAGGTGGACGTGTAAGGCACAGCCAGCATCATCAGCGCGCCGCCCAGCAAGGCAATGGTCATCACCGGATGCCCTGCGTGGCGGTCATACAACCTGCCCAACGTAGCCGCCGCCGCAATCGTGCCTAACGCGCGCGCGATAAAGAGGCGACTGATTTCGCTGGCAGAAACATCCGCTTGCGCCGCCAACGCGGGCAGCGTCGGCCCCAACGAAGCCGTCATCAATCCGAGGCCGATAAAGGCCAGTGCATATAAAATAGTTTGCGTTAGCGCGGTACGATTCATTCCCCGCCATCTTAACACGGGCCGGACACGCACAATTGCCCGCCCTGACAGCTTGTACTAGATTGTCGCGCAAAGTCAGCCTAACAACTGACGACAACTGACAACTAACGACATCTGGCAACCATTTCTCAGAGGACAATCAAATGCAAAAGGCAAAGACTGTGACGTATGACGCAATTGTTGTTGGTTCGGGCGCGACCGGCGGATGGGCTGCGAAAGAGCTGACCGAAAAAGGGCTGCGCGTGTTGTTGTTGGAGGCGGGCAAAATGCTCGACCCCGACAAAGATTACAAGATGATCGCGTGGCCTTATGAACGCGCCGACCGCGCGCTGATTCCGCAAACCGAAGTCCTCAAAGTGCGCCAGCCAATTCAGTCGAAATGTTATGCCTGCGAGGTCTATTCGCCGCATCTGTTTGTTGACGATATTGATAACCCTTATACGACGGCGGACGGCAAGCCTTTCGATTGGATTCGCGGGCGGCAGGTTGGCGGGCGCACGTTGATGTGGGGACGCCAGTCTTATCGTTTGAGCGATCTTGAATTCAAGGCGGCTGCGCGCGATGGACACGGCGAAGACTGGCCTCTGAGCCACGCTGAACTCGCGCCATATTACGAAAAAGTCGAACGCTTTGTCGGCATCAGCGGCGCGGCGCACGGCCTGCCGCAATTGCCCGACTCGGTTTTTCTGCCGCCGATGGCGATGACCTGCGGTGAACTCGCGCTCAAACACGCCGTCGAAAAAAACTGGAATGATCGCAACGTCATCATGGGTCGCGTAGCCATGCTCACCCAGCCGCACAACGGACGCGCTGCTTGTCACTATTGCGGACATTGCGAACGCGGTTGCTCGGTCAATGCGTCGTTTCATACGCCGGGTTCGACCTTGCCGGCGGCGATGAAAACCAAACGCCTGACGCTGCGCACTAACGCGGTTGTCAGTCACTTGATCGTTGACACGAATTCAGCCCAAGCCAAAGGCGTTGCTTACGTAGATCAAATCACCAAAAAATCTTATGAAGCCCGCGCCAAAGTCGTTGTGCTGTGCGCCTCGACAATCGAAAGCACGCGCATCTTGCTGAACTCGGCTTCGCGGCAACACCCGACGGGCTTCGGCAATTCGTCTGACGCGCTCGGGCGTTACCTGATGGATCACACCTATTCGATCAGCGTCAGCGGTTCTGTGCCGTTGACCAACAAGACGGCCTACGACTTTTCTGACGGACGCAACAACGGCGTTTACATTCCGAAATTCCGCAACGTGAAAGACAAACGCACAGATTTCCTGCGCGGCTATGGTGTGCAGGCTTCGTCGCAAAAAGGCATGTTGCCGCCCCACATAAAAAATCATCCGGGCTTTGGCGCACAGATGAAAAAGATGATTCGTGAGAGCGACGCTCCGGCCAATTTCTGGATGGGAGCCTTTGGCGAAATGCTGGCGCGCGCCACCAATCGCGTCACGATCAACAAAAACAAAAAGGATGCCTGGGGCATTCCCGTCGCGCATATTGATTGCCAGTACAGCGACAACGAACGCGCCATGGCAAAAGACCAATTCGCCGCGTTAACCGAAATGGCCGAAGCCGCTGGCTTCAAAATCGAATCCAGCAACTCTGTATTGGCAAACCCCGGCCTTTGCATTCACGAAGTCGGCACGGCGCGCATGGGCAGCGACGCGAAAAAATCCGTGCTGAATCCTTTCAACCAAATGTGGGATGCGAAGAATGTGTTCGTCACTGACGGCGCATGCTTCGTTTCGCAAGGCTATCAAAACCCTACGTTGACGATGATGGCGGTGACGGTGCGGGCGTGTGAATACCTCGTGAATGAGATGAAGAAGAATAATCTCTAGCTGGGCTGGCTGGGCGGCAGTTGTTTCGTGCCACTGTTGGCTTGCAGGTTTAGCTCTTGTCGTATTTTCAGGACTTCGATTTCCAGTTCTTTCTTTAGCAGCGCTATTTCAGCTTTTTGTCGCTCCTCATGCATCACGACTTGATCGTTGAGAACCTGCATTCTCAGGACTAAATGCGTGAACTGGTTTTGCAAGTCTTTGAGGTCGGCGCGAATCTGGGTTTGCTCTTTTGCAAGCAGAAAAATGGTTTGGGCGAAGCTGAAGATGTCTTTCCACATGATGACTCCGTTGGTAGGTTGAAAAAGTAACGGGTAGCGATTAGTTAGGTGGCAAAGAGGCGCGCCAGAGCTTCATTGATTTGCAACCGCTGTGCATCAAACTCTTTTTGTAAAACGCGCCCTTTTCTAATTTCTTCTTCAATCTGTTCCGTAGCGAAACGGAGAAAGTCACTGAACTTGATGTTCGCTTCGAATGGCAGTGCATCGTCGGGCATTTGGTTTAACGATTCGTCCGGCAAAGTTGAATTAACTAACTGGTTCATAACGCATTCTCCTTTTGGTGATGAGCGAGCAGATACTAGCCAGCCCGTATGGCTTCGACAAGTGTAAAAACAAAATGAAGACGACTTTCCGATTTGTAT
The DNA here is from genome assembly GCA_043718445.1 of Acidobacteriota bacterium. Classification (GTDB taxonomy): domain Bacteria; phylum Acidobacteriota; class Blastocatellia; order RBC074; family RBC074; genus JACPYM01. The sequence continues at coordinate 10,081 of JAYSVR010000221.1, forward strand.
TCATGCTGTGCGTTGCGTTGAGCGCAACGGTTTCTTACGCCCAAGTTTCAGAACCAAACATCGCCGCCCGCCTCAACGAATTCGTCACCGCCGGCAAAACCGCAGGCGCAGTCTTCATCGTTGCGCATAAAGGCAACATCCAAAGCGGCGCAGTCGGCGTGCAAGACCTCGAAACTAAAGCGCCGATGCGCGCTGACACGATCTTTCAAATCGCTTCGATGACGAAGCCCATCACTGCTGTCGGAATCATGTTGCTCGCTGACGAAGGCCGCCTTTCGATCAATGATCCCGTAGCCAAATACTTGCCGAAATTCGCCGACCTGCAAGTTGCGGAAAAACAGCCTGACGGCACGACGAAGTCGCGCAAACCGGCGCGCGCGATCACGTTGCGCGATTTGTTGACGCATACGTCGGGCTTGGGCGGCGGCTATCCTGAAGGCTTCGGCGACTTGTGGGAAAAGCGCAATCGCAAGTTAAGCGACTTGGTTGATGCGATTCCGACGCGCACGCTTCAGCACGAACCTGGCGCGCGCTGGGCTTATAGCAACATCGGAATCGCTACGCTGGGTCGCATCTGCGAAATCGTCGCGGGCAAGCCTTACGAACAGTTTCTGGTCGAACGAATTTTCGCGCCGCTTGAAATGAGCGATACGCATTTCTTTGTGCCCGCCGCCAAACGCTCGCGCATCGCTACGATTTATGAAGCGAAAGACGGCAAGCTCGCACCCGCCGCCGTTGACCGCGAACGCACCGCCGCGATTTACCCCGCGCCCGAAGGCGGTTTGTATTCGACCGCGCCCGACCTGCTGCGCTTTTATCAAATGATGTTGAACCACGGCACGTTCAACGGGCGGCGCATTCTTTCGCGCAATGCGGTCAAGCTGATGACGCAAAATCATACGGGCGAATTGACCGCAGGCTTTGCGCCCGGCTTGGGCTTCGGCCTGGGCTGGCAAGTCGTACGCAACGTCGAAGGCATCTATCGCGGCCAAAGCATTGGCACTTACTTGCACGGCGGATTGTGGAAGACCTACGGCTGGATTGATCCTGACAAACAACTGATCGGCATCTTGATGATGCAACGCCTGAGCAGCGACGGCGATCAGTCAGATGAACTGAATGCGCTGACGCAGATGGCTGCGGCAGCAATCGAATAACGAAAAGGAATCAAACAAATGCAAATCGAAGGCAAAGCCGCCATCGTCACCGGCGGTGGCACAGGCGTAGGGCGCGCGACGGCGCTTGATCTGGCGCGCGGCGGATGCCACGTCGTCGTCAATTACAGTCGTTCAAAAGACGAAGCCGAACAGACGGCGGCGGAAGTCACGGCGTTGGGCGTACGCGGCATCGCCGTGAAAGCCGATGTCGCTAACGACGCTGATTGCCGCGCGATGGTTGAGGCCGCAGTGCGCGAGTTCGGACGCCTCGACATTCTGGTCAATAACGCGGGGACAACTTCATTCATCAAGCACGACGATCTCGAAGGCGTCGCAGTTGATGATTGGGATCGCATCTTCAAGGTCAATGTCGTAGGCCCTTTTCAATGCGCCCGCGCCGCGCGCGCCGCGCTTGAGGCTTCGGGCAGCGGCGAAATCGTCAACGTCTCGAGCGTCGCCGGTCTCGCCGCCACGGGCAGTTCGATTCCCTATTGCGCCTCGAAAGCCGCGCTCAACAATATGACCGTATCGCTGGCGCGCGTCTTTGCGCCGACGGTGCGCGTCAATACCGTAGCGCCCGGCTTCATCTCGACGCGCTGGCTGAAAGACCTGTTAGGCGATGCGGCTTATGAGACCGCCAAACAAAAAACCGAAGCAGGCGTTTTGTTACAGCGCGTTTGCACGGCGGAAGACGTGGCAGGCGTAATCCTCAGCATCATCACCGGCCCCGACCTGATGACCGCGCAAGTCATCGCCATCGAAGGCGGGCAGTTGCATTCAAACTTTAATCCACGCTGATGAATAAGCTGTGGTTGAGCTTGTGGTTTCTATTCAGCGTCACATCCGGCGTTGCGCAAGACCTAGTTTTCGCTGATTACCTCACGCGTGAATCCGGCAAATATCGCGTGACCTTGCGGCTGCCCGCTGACGGATTGTTCGCGGGCGAAGAGCAACAGCTTGAATTGCGCGTGCGTGACACGAGCCGCGTTGATCCGGTGTTGGGCGCTGCGGCGGTGATTCGCGCGCGCATCGAAGCCACAATCACGATGCCCGCGATGATGGCGATGCCTGCGATCATTGAACAAGCCCATGCTGAAGCCGTGCCGGGCGATTACGGCTTGCATCCGGTGTTTGCGCACGGCGGCGATTATTTGCTCACCTTGCGCGTCACGTTGCTCACCGACGAAACCTTTACGTTCAGCTTTCCCCTCGCGGTCGCTGACGAAGCGCCTCCGCGCAAAACGCGCAGCCAACCCTTCACCCTCGAACTCAAAACCGAACCAAGCAAACTCAAAGCGGGCGAAGCCTTTGCTTTGCACTTGCAAGTCTGGGCGCAGCGCGAGACGCGCGATGCTTACGGATTCTTGACGGGCAAACGCCTACGCGAAGCCGTCACGACTTTCGACACTGCCCACGAACGCAAGTTGCATTTGATGATCGTGAGCCGCGATTTCAATTTCTTCGCGCACGAACATCCCGCGCCGCAAAGCGACGGCTCATTCGTCTTGCGCGATTTCGTATTTCCCTGCGCAGGCGAATTCCAGTTGTTCGCCGACGTAGCGCCGCACAACGCAGGCTCACAGATTTTATCGGTGGCAATAAAAGTGTCGGGCAAGGCTGCGTGCGCAAAGGCTGACGAAGCCAATGACATCCACTTCACGTTGGCCGAAGGACAAACCTTCGCGGCGAAAAAGACGCAAGCCTTACCGATTCGTTTGCAGCAAGCTGACGGCAAGGCGGTTGAAAATTTAGAGCCTTATCTCGGCGCGTTGGGGCATTTGATGATGGTTCACGCGGATGGCAAAACTTTTGTACACGCGCACCCTGATGAACGTGACGCGCTGAATGGCAAAGGACAACTCACGTTTCTGGTGCGTCCGCCGAAAGCGGGGAGCTATTACGCCTGGCTCGAAGTGCAACGTGGCGGGCGCGTGCAACGCCAACGCTTTATGCTGGCGGTTCAATAGCGATGATGAGGCGGAGTTCAGCTATTGGAACAGTTCGTCCACAGGAAAGTGCCAACCAGGAACGGCAGGCTCGGCTTCGGCAATCTCGCCGCGACGATAAATCACGGACGTTTCGGGCGCATCGGCACGATAGACGCGCACTACGTCATCGCTTTGCAAATCTACGTCCCACACCACCAGCGTACCGGCAGCAAAGTAATCGTCACGCTTGGCAGCCATTTCCCTTTCGGCGGTTTTGCCGTAATCGCCTTCGCTGCGTACTTCGACGGCCAAAGCAGGCGCATCGTCAAAAAACTTCATCGTCACAGCGCCTGTCCACCACGCCGCGTCGGGGCTGAACGATTCACGATGTGGCAGAGCAACAATGAAGCCTGCGTTGTCAGGCACGGCACAACCGCCACCGTGTGTGCGCTCGTGCATGCGCAAACTGACAAAGACATTTCCGCTGGCGCGGCTGGGGATTCCACCTGTAGGCATAAAATGCACCACCTTTCCGTTGATGAGTTCGGCCTTGCCCTTCACGCGATAAAGATCGGCAACCGTGGCCCTGGTTTGTGTAGCAACTTGAGTACTCATAAAAAATCCTTTCCGAAAATGCGCCTGCGCGAGAAATGAGCGATCAGCCTTTCAACAATTGCGGTTTCATGTCTTCGTAAAGATTGATGCTGCGTTCGATGATGTTGAGCGCGTCGTAACGTCCCATAAACCTTTCGACTTTGACCTGTTTGTTTTCGAGGGCTTTGTAATCTTCGAAAAAGCGGCGCACGGCGCGCAGCCGCGATTCGGGCAGTTCAGAAATGTCCTTGAAATGCTGATAGTCGGGATCGTCAGCGTGAACGGCGATGATTTTGTCGTCTTCTTCGTTCTGGTCAATCATCTGCATCACGCCGATGGCTTTGGCGCGCATGATGCAAAGCGGTACGACTTCGACTTGGCCTAAGACCAGCACGTCGAGCGGATCGTTGTCGTCGCAATAAGTGCGCGGCAGAAAGCCGTAATTCGCCGGATAGTGAACCGAACTGAACAACACGCGGTCTACGCGCAACAAGCCCGTAGCCTTGTCTAACTCGTATTTCACGTTCGAGCCGATGGGAATCTCGATGATGCAGTTAAAAATTTCTGGCGCTTGTTCGCCCAGGTTTACGTCATGCCAGGGATTCATTATTTACTCGTCTTGGTGTCGCGCCCCATCAGGCGCATTTGTTTCGGCGTCAGCATCCAGCACAGCAAGCCCGGCCCGCGCGGCGGCAGGCTCGAAACTTCGATGCCACAAAGCGTACCTTTTTTGAATTCGATGTTGAGATTGCGATGGCCTGCGATCAGATAAGAAGCGAGTTCGCTCAGGTCGGGCATGTGGCCGACGAGCAAAGCGCGGTCGAATTGATGAGCGCCGAGTTCGAGAAAGATTTCGGCGTTGCCGCCTTCGCCTTGCGCGAACTGCTGGGCGGGCGCGAGCGCGTTGAGAATCTTGACGCGATGTTGCAAGTCCAACGCTTCGGCGACGACCTCAGCCGTCTGGCGCGCGCGCAACAACGGACTCGTAAAAATCATATTGAATTTCAGCCCCGCAGCCTTCAGCCCCAACGCGGCCTGTTTGAGTTTGGCGCGGCCTTCGAGCGTCAGCGGACGGTCAGCGTCTTTGAGAATGCCGCCTTCGCCCAGTTCGGCGGCGATGCCGTGGCGCATCAGATAAATTTCGATCAAGCAGGATTTCCCCCTGAGTTAAATATCTGTATCGCAACCTGTCAGGTTGCAAGGCATTCGTAATGATACCCATTGGGCTAAACGGTGTGCCTCCGCAACCTAACAGGTTGCGATACAGTTTCTCCGCACTCTATCACAAACTGCCGCCGACATAGCCCAGCAGCCGTGATCCCAAATTATTCAGCGCCGTACGCAATGCCAAAGACAACGTCGCGCGAATCTCTTCGGGCGCGATGACCGCGTCAACAAACCCACGAGCGGCGGCGTATCTCGCATCAAGCTGTTGTTCATACTCAGCGCGCACGCGATCCATTTCGGCTTTGAGTTTTTCATCCGGCGTTTGTCCGGCGGCTTTGAGCTTTTCGAGTTGCGCGGCGAAAAGCGCCATCACGGCGGATTCGCCTTCCATCACGGCCATGCGTCCGGTGGGCAGCGTGAAAATAAAGTCTGGATCGAAGCCCTGCCCTGCCATCGCGTAATAACCCGCGCCGCTCGCGTGATTGATCGTCAACACCAACTTAGGCACAGTCGCCGTCGCCATCGCTTCGACAAAGTGTGCGCCCGCGCGAATGATGCCAGAGCTTTCGGCTTCGAGGCCGACCATAAAACCCGATACGTCTTGAATGAACAGCAGCGGCGTCTTTTGCCGGTTGCAAGTCTCAATAAAGAACGCTGTCTTCTCGGCGCTCTCGGTGTAAATGATGCCGCCAAAACGCGGCGGCTTGCCCGCTTCGGCGCTTGGCAAAAGGCCGCGATGATTGGCGATGATGCCTACGGTCAGGCCACTCAGCCGCGCGTGGCCGACGATCATTTCCTGTGCGTAATCGGCTTGGAATTCGCGCAAGCTGTCAGTATCAAGCACACAAGCCAACAGCGCGCGTACGTCATAAGCCGCGCGATGATCGCTGGGCAGCAAGTCGTATAAATCCGTCGCCGGTCGCGCAGTTTGGTGCGTAGCAGTTGACTCAGTTTGCGCACTATTTTTCGCAGGCAGTTGTTCGATCAGTTGGCGAATCTGTTGCAAGCACTCTTCGTCATTCGCCGCGCGGTAATGAGCTACGCCTGAAATGCTGTTGTGCATCTTCGCACCGCCGAGTCGCTCGCCATCTACCTTTTGCCCCGTCGCGCCTTTGACCAGATTCGGCCCGCCCAAGCCCATGAACGAAGTGCCTTCGACCATCAGGATCACGTCGGAAAGCGCAGGCAGATAAGCGCCACCGGCTACGCATTGGCCCATCACGGCGGCGATCTGCGGAATCTTGAGATAACGCCGCATCAACGAGTTGTAGTAAAAAATCCGCGCCGCGCCATATTGCCCAGGGAAAACTCCACCTTGATAAGGCAGGTTCACGCCGGCTGAATCTACGAGATAGATGATCGGCACGCGGCAACGCATGGCGATCTCTTGCGCGCGCAAAATCTTCTTGATCGTCTCAGGCCACCACGAACCCGCCTTCACCGTAGCGTCATTCGCCACGATGACGACTTCCCGGTGGGCGACGACACCAATGCCAGTGACTACGCCCGCCGCCGGAGCCTGTCCGTCATATTCGTCATAAGCGATCAACAACCCGATCTCTTGCCAATTGGTATTCGCATCAAGCAAGCACGCGATGCGTTCGCGCGCGGTGAGCTTGCCTTGCTGATGTTGCTTGGCGATTTTGTCTGCGCCGCCGCCTTGTTCGATGCGCGCGTTGAGTTCGCGCAGTTCTGCGACAAGTGCGGTAAGTCGTTTGTCGTTTGCTTTGCTCATCTTGTCCTCATAAACACATTCGGCCTTCCTGCATTCTCACGAAAACAGGAAGGCCGAACAAGTCTAACCATCAGAGCTAATTTCTCTACATCCTATCAAGATTGTCTTTGTACCAAGCCATCGTGCGCTTCAGTCCTTCGGGCAAATGCACAATCGGCTCATAGCCAATCAGTTGCTGCGCGCGCGAAATATCCGCGAGTGAATGCCGCACATCGCCCGTACGCATCTCGCGGTATTCGGGCGGCAAGTTCGTACCCAGCGCCTTTTGCATTTCTTCTAACAGTGCGTTGAGCGTGATGCGGCGGCCTACGCCAAGGTTCATCACGTGGCCACTGGCAGCGGGGGCCACCGAGGCGCGCAGGTTGGCGTCAACGACGTTGTCAATGTAAGTGAAATCGCGCGACTGTTCGCCGTCGCCATAAATCACCGGCGTCTGCTCAGTCAGCAACGCCGTAGCGAATTTCGAGATCACACCCGAATAAGGCGAGCTTGGGTCTTGGCGCGGGCCGAATACGTTGAAGTAACGCAGGCTCACCGTCTCTAAACCGTAAACGCGCGTAAAGACTTGCATGTAATATTCGCCGAACAGTTTCGCCGCCGCGTAAGGCGAGAGCGGACTGGGCAGCATGTCTTCCTGTTTCGGCAAGACTTCGGTGTCGCCATAAGCCGAACTCGACGCGGCATAAACCACGCGCTTGACGCCTGCTTCTTTTGCGGCCATCAGCACGTTGAAAGTGCCTTGCACATTCGAGTCGTGATTGAGTTGCGGGTCGTCAACCGAACGCGGCACCGAAGGAATCGCCGCTTGATGAAAGACGACCTGAACGCCCTCGACCGCCGCGCGGGTTTGCGCTAGATCGCGGATGTCGCCTTCGATAAATTCGACCGAACCATTCAGATGCGCGAGATTGGCGCGATGACCGGTGAGCAGGTTATCAAGCACGCGCACGCGGTCACCGCGTTTCACCAGGGCTTCTGTAATATGCGAGCCGATAAAGCCCGCGCCGCCAGTCACCAGATACAGCTTCTTCTCCGACACAGTAATACTCTCCCTTTGGTTTGGTGGGGACTATTCGATTTCGACGTTCACCGTTTGTGAACGAGTTGAACGAGATGCGGTTTTCCAGGTTTCGCTCACGGACGAAACCAGTTCGTGGGGATCAACAATCTTTTCGAGCGCTGCCTGATATTGCCGCGTCACAGTCGCCCGCGCGAAATGCGATTCGACATAAGCGCGTCCGTGCGCGCCCATCATAGCGGCCTGTTGCGGTTGTGATTGCAAAGCTAAAACGGCTTCAGCCAACGCTTCAGCATTTTCGGGCGGAACGCATACGCCGCAGTCAACCTTTTCAGTGAGCTTCCAAACATTGCTGCCTTCGTCCACAGCGGCGATGTAAGGGCGTCCACTCGCCATAATGCTGTAAGTCTTGCACGGCACCGAATTTTGCGTCAGTCCGCGCCGCAACGGAATCAATGCCACATCGCACGAAGCATAAAGTTCAGGCACTTGCGCTTCAGGAAACAACGGCAGAAAGCGTACGTTCGACAAGCCGCGTCGCTGCGCATCAGCGATCAAATCGCTTTTGCTCGTACCCGCACCAACGATCAGGAATTCAATTTCACGGCGCGAATGCAAACGCTCGGCGGCGTCTAGCACGACTTCCAACCCTTGCGATAACCCGACGTTGCCCGCGTAAAGCACTACGAACTTTTCCTGCAAGCCATACATCGCCGCCAGCGCATTGCGGCGCGGCAACGGACGTAAACTTTCGGTATCAACAAAGTTCGGAATGACTTCGAGCTTATTGGGTTCAACGCCCTTGCCTAGCAAGTTGTCGCGGAACTCTTCAGAAATAACAAAGACCTTGCGGCTGTGGCGATAAATGAACCGTTCGATTCCTTCCCAAAAACGAATCGTCCGCTCGCCCTGTAACATTCCTAACCGAACTGCCGCTTCCGGCCAGATGTCTTGCACGTTATAACAATAAGGAATGCCTTTGAGCTTGCCGATCAGCCAAGCCGTTAGCCCAATGGTTAGTGGAGGCGACATCGCAAAGATTACATCGGGCCGGTCAACCCACAGTCCCGCCAGCGTCGAAGACAGATTAAAAGACAGGTAACTCAGCAGTCTTCCCCAACGGTTGGCCAGACGGCTGTTTTGTATGGTGACGTAAAGATACGTCCTTAAAATCTCGACCTTACCCAAATGGTCGCGCTGAAACCATTGGCCGCGATATTCCGGCCAGACTTCGTCGCAATTGTAATGCGGAAAAGAAGTGACGACCGTCACGTCATGCCCTGCCACCGCCCAATCTTCGCACAGGGCGCGGACGATAGGCCCGTTGCCCTGACACTGATCGGGAGCGTAATAAAGACTAATGACGAGAATTTTCATGCACTGTCGGCATGCGTTGCCGGAGTCTGAGTTGGAAGATAAGAAAAGGGCAGCGCCCGCGTGCTGCCCTGTTTGGAATTCGTCGGAGTCGCAACTGCCACATAGCGCGTACGGGGATCGAACCCGTACTCTCCGCCTTGAGAGGGCGGCGTGTTAACCAATTACACCAACGCGCCAAAGAACTGTCATTAAAGCGCGGGCGTTATAGCACGCGCTTCAAAACGATGGCAAGAAACGTACTCACGCAGCCATTGCCTCGGCCATCGCGGGATTGTATTGCACTGTCATTCGTTCGTACTTCATCCCTGAAACAATGTGATCGGCGGGAATACCTGCATCAACTAAAAGCAATTTGATGCCTTCTTCCATATTGTCGGTTTCGACTACTATCAAGCCATCGCGTAATCGAACGTGGACGAGTACGGAATCGCGCCATTCTTTGTCGCTGACCCAGCCCAAAAAAATCATCAGGAACTCGCCCGTTTCGCGGTCACAGGCGGTTACGATTTTGAGCCGGTGTTGATTTCCGATAAATGAGACGTCGGCCTCTTCGCGCATCACTGCCGTAATAATGTCGGCGTAGCGATTGGTTTGATCCATTGCGTTATTTCCTCCTTCATTTCATCCAACAAAATCAGATTAAGCCGGTTACGTTGCACCGCTAACTGAAACATCGGTTGTTGGAAGATTCGATAATAAACCGTGTAACTGATCGCAAGAAATAATTCGCGCTCAGGCTCGTGTTCATCCAGCGCCCACTGGTAAAGCTGCATTTGCCCCATCGTCTTTTCTAATTCACTCGTCGGCGAATCGCTGTCGAAATCCTTAATCTCAACCGCAATTTTACGCCCGGCCTTTTCTGCTGCCAACGTACGTTCTGCGCCGAGATCGGCCAGCAACTTCGACCCTCTGAGTTCGAGTTCCAACGGATCGTGCGTAATCTTCCACCCATCCTTTTCCAACGCCCGCCTTACCGGAAAATGTAAATCATCTCGTCTTGCCAAGGTCTTGCTCCTTTGTTTGAAATTGCTTGCTGATTCCGCGCGCAGCATAACGCAAGGCAGGCAAGCCTGCTACAAAGTTTGACCCTCTTTGCGCGCGAGTGCTATAGAACCTTTCCGTTATTAGCAGACTTGCAGAAAGAAAAACTATGTCAGACTCACTCGCCGTCATCATCAAATCGCGTTTGCTCACGTTGGTTAGCGAACAGTTCAATCTCGAACTCACAGACCTCGCCGCCGAAGTTCCGCCCAAGACCGAACTCGGCGATCTCGCGTTCCCACTCGCGTTCGATTTAGCCAAACGAATCAAAGCCGCGACGGGCGAAAAGAAAAACCCGCGCGAACTCGCTACGCAATTGGCGAACGGCCTCACGCAACTACCCGGCGTCGCGCGCGTCGAAGTCGCAGGCGCAGGCTATCTCAACGTATTTTTCGACCGCGCAGCATTCTTCACGCAACTCTGTTCCGACACTCCGCACTCCGCACTCCGCACTCCGCACTCAAAGATTATCGTCGAACACACTTCAATCAATCCGAACAAGGCCGCGCACATCGGCCACGTACGCAATTCCGTACTCGGCGACACGACCGCGCGCATCCTCAAAGCCACGGGCGAAAACGTAGAGACGCACAATTACATTGATAACACTGGCGTACAGGTCGCCGACGTAGTCGTAGGCTTCATTCATCTCGAAAACAAGTCGCTCGACGACATCCGCGAAATCGCCGAGCGCACGCAAACCAAACGCGCAGACAGTTTCGATTATTACTGTTGGGATTTATACGCGCGCGTCGGCGCTTGGTACGAAGCAGACAAGACGCGCTTGCAGATTCGCGCACAAGCCATGCACGAGATCGAAGAAGGCGGAAACGCTACGGCAGAGATTGGCGAATACATCTCGAACAAGATCGTGAACTGTCATTTGAATACGATGACGCGGCTAGACATCAGCTACGACTTGCTGGCGCGCGAGAGCGAGATTTTACATCTGCACTTTTGGGCGCACGCTTTTGAGAAACTAAAAGAACGCGGCGTCATCGTGTTTGAAAACGAAGGCCGCAATAAAGGCTGTTGGGTGATGCGCGCTGAAGAAGACGGAGAGACAGAGAGACAGAAAGAAGGAGAGACGGAACACGACGCCGACAAGATCATTGTGCGGTCGAACGGCACGGTGACTTACACCGGCAAAGACATCGCCTATCACTTGTGGAAACTGGGCAAGCTCGGACTCGATTTCAACTACCAGCTTTTGCGCCACGACCATCACGGGCGTCCGGTGTGGGTTACGACCGACGCGACAGGCGCAAGCGAGCATCCGGCGTTCGGCAACGGCACGGCATACATGAACGTGATTGACGTAGGCCAATCCTACCCGCAGGCCAACGTCAAACGCGCCGTAATGCTGATGGCTGAATCGGATGAGCAACGCACCAAAGTCGCACGCAGCGCGCATCTGGCTTACGAGAAAGTCACGTTAAGCGCCGACGCAGCGCGCGAACTCGGCGTCAGCGGAGAAGGCAGCGTTTCGATGTCAGGCCGCAAAGGACTCGGCGTCAAAGCCGACGACCTGATTGATCGCCTCGAAACCAACGCGCTCACCGAAGTCAGCGCGCGCCACCCCGAATTGCCTGTCGAAGAGCAACGCCAAATCTCCCACAAAATCGCGGTCGCGGCGTTGCGATACTTCTTATTGAAATACACCCGCACTTCGATCATCGCCTTCGATTTCACCGAAGCCCTGAGCTTCACGGGCGAGACGGGGCCTTACATTTTGAACTCAGTAGTCCGCGCCAAAAGCATCTTCCGCAAACTGGGGCAATCGGATGAAGAAGTTCGCACCGCCTTCAGCAAGCTATCCGCCGAACAACTGGCCGACGTGTTTTCCGGCGAAAGCGGCAACGCGCTGTGGGCGGCGGTCTATTTCGCCGCGCGACTAGATGACGCGATTCAGCAGGCTTCGTTGACGCTCGAACCGAACCACGTCGTCAAGCATACGTTCCAACTCGCCAAGCAATTCCATTTGTTTTACGAAAGCCACCACATCCTCAGCGAAACGGATGAAACGAAGAAAATTACGCTGTTGATGATTGCCGATTTGCTGCGGCGCAAGCTGGAATTTGGGTTGTCGCTGTTGGGAATCGAAGTGCCTGAGAAGATGTAATGGGTGAATTATGTTCTGCCCAAAATGCGGGAAGCCGTTAATAAAACAAGGTGAGGCGCTATATTGCATCGCAGGCGATATGCAGTTAAGCATTGTACTCGCCAAAAGCCTGATAGAAGCCGTCGCGTGTGAAGAACATTCGTGCATCGGTTCACTGGAATCATCAAAGCAAATGACGAATTGGTTTTGCCCGCGTTGCAGCACTCAAACGATCTCTACTAGCAACAAAGAACTTGGCAACTATCATCTTGAACAATACTGTCCGGCGTGTTCATTCGTACTTACCAAATTTCAGTTGTATAACCTGATCGAACGACATCCGCATTTGTAAAGTAAGCAAGGCGTGCCATTGAAACCAAATTCGACAGACAACTGATCTATGTTAAACACGTCCTTACCCACAAAGACTACGACCAAGGCGCGTGGGAAAAAGATTGCGGCGGCTGAATTCGATGCGGCGAAATACCGTCGGCTGGTGTCGAAAGCCATGCCGCTGGTGATTGAAACAGAAGCCGAAAACGAACGACTGCTCGCCCTCGTCGCCCCGATGATGAAGCGCGAGTTGTCGCCGGAAGAAGCCAAGCTCTTCGACTTGCTGACCAAACTAATTGAAGACTTCGAAGACCGCCATTACCCGATGGGAACGAGTTCACCTACTGAAATGCTGCAATTCCTGATGGAGCAACGCGATTTGCGCCAGCGCGACATCGTTCATCTGTTCGGCTCCAGCGGCGTCGCTTCTGAAGTCATCAACGGCAACCGCGCCATCAGCAAAAAACTCGCCAAGTCGCTGGCTGAGTTCTTTCACGTATCACCCGACTTATTCATCTGACAGGAATTGAATGCTCATCGTAATGACTCCCGACGCGACCGAAGCTGACATTCGCCGCGTCATTCAAACTATCGAATCTATTGGCTATCAGGCGCACGCGATGCCGGGGGCGAACCGTACGGCGATTGGCATCACAGGCAATGACGGCGCGGTTGACCCTGCGCCGTTTCAGGACATGCCGGGCATTGCCGAATGCGTGCGCGTCACCAAGCCTTACAAGCTGGTCGGGCGCGACCTGAAACATGAGAAGACCATCATCAGGATTGGCGAAGCTGAATTGGGCGGCGTCGAACCCGCGATGATCGCGGGCGTATGCGCCGTCGAGTCGCGCGAGCAAACCATGCTCACCGCCGAAGTCGTAGCCGCCGCTGGTTGCAAGTGGTTTCGCGGCGGAGCCTTCAAGCCGCGCACTTCGCCTTATGCCTTTCAAGGGTTGGCCGAAGAAGGTTTGCAGATTCTCTCTGACGTACGCGACCAGTTCGGCTTGCGCATCGTGACCGAAGCCGTAGACGAGCCTTCGCTCGATTTAGTCGAACGTTACGCCGACGTGATTCAGATCGGTACGCGCAATGCGCAGAACTTTCAATTGCTCAAGCGCGCCGGACAAGCGCGCAAGCCGGTGTTGCTGAAACGTGGAATGTCTTCGACGCTCGAAGAGTTTTTGCTGGCGGCGGAATACATCATGTCGGGCGGCAATTACGAAGTGATCTTGTGCGAACGCGGCGTGCGAACGTTTGCGAGTCATACGCGGTTTACGCCGGATATTTCGATCATTCCGGCGGTGCATAGCCTGTCGCACTTGCCGATCATTTATGACCCCAGCCACAGCACGGGCAAACGCGACACGGTGATTCCGATGTCGCGCGCCGCCATCGCCGCAGGCGCGGACGGCTTGCTCGTGGACATACATCCTTATCCCGAACGTGCGTTGTGCGACGGGCCGCAGGCGTTGTTATTCGATATGTTTCAGCAATTGGTGGAAGAGACGCGCGGCATTGCGAATGTGATTCGACATCATCGTTAGCCTGGGTGCGCATCGCTTCCAGCGTGCTGTAAAAAAAGCGGCGAAGCCTTCCTTTTCCCCAATCTCTCGCAATGGAAAGACTGAAAGAAGGAAGGCTTCGCCGCTTTTTTTATTGCCCGCAGGATGCGGGCGCACCCAGGCTATTTCGCGTAATAGCCAAAGCGCGTAGCGGTATGCGCGCCGGGGCGTTTGACCTTCACTCGCACGGCGCGATATTTGCCGTCGCGGTCGGCTTTGGTTGGCGAATAAAACAAAACGTATTGGCTGCGTAACTCTTCGGCGACTTGTTGATAGACCGTGTTCAAGTCATCGAAAGTCTGCGGCAAAAAGATGCGTCCGCCGGTTTCTTCGGCAATCTTGTTCAGGCGGATTTCGCTGTCAGAGAGATTGGTCATGTATTCCCGCAAGCCTGTCAGCCGCGAACGATTCAAGGGATTGTCGTTCTTCTCGTAAAAATTCACTTCTTCGCTCGTCTTGCGCATTTCGATGCGCGTCTTGCTCACGACGTAAGTGGGCACTTCGGCTTCGACCAACGCACGAAACGCGCTGTTATAAGTGATGCGTGTATTGCCGTTGTCTATGCCGTCGGTCAACACGATCACGGCTTTGCGTCCTTTGATCTTGTCGAGTTGCTCGTTGGCGGCAAGCCAAAGCGCGTCATAGAAACTGGTGAACATTCCGCCTTGCAAACGATTGAGCGCGCGTTTGAGCAAAGGGCGGCTGGTCGTCCAGTCCTGCACCAATTCAACCTTGTCGGCGAAAGTGATGATCGAAACGTTGTCTTCAGGGTCGAGCGAACTGATGAACCGAAACGCCGAGGCTTTGAAATCGTCGAGTTCTTTGGTGACGCTGCTGCTGGTGTCAATCAACAACACGACGTGTACCGGCATGCGTTTTAGCGCGAACGAACTGATGGGTTGCGCGACGCCGTCTTCAAACACGCTGAATTCTTCGGCCTTGAGATCGGTCAGGAAATTGCCGCTGGCCTTGTCGCGTACGGTGACAGGCAGCAGCACTTCGAGCGTATCAATCGAAATGGTCGAGTCAGGGTCAGAAACCGGAGGCTTGGGCGGCGACGTTTGCGCGAAAGCCGTCAACGAAGCGGCAACAATAAGGGGAAACCAAAAGATACGCAGCAGAGTCAGTCGGTACATCTTTACCACTCGTATGAACAACTCAGGTGCGCCAACAAAAACGCTGGCGCACCTGCTATTACTATTTCGCGCAGCTATTTCGTCTCGACGCCCATCGCTTCAGACATCGCCTTGATGATGGATTCGCTCACGCGATTCTTGCGCAAGTCGGTCAGCGACTTGGTCGAGAGATCGAAAGCCACTTGTGAGTTTTCGATCTTGCGCAGGATCGTGCCTTCAGAAAAACCGGCTTCGATTAGGTCTAGAATCGCTTTATTGTCGAGCTTGGGCTGGCGTTGCAATTTGGGTTCGCCCGCGCCGCCCGCTTCACTGGGCGGACGAATGATGCGCACCGAAGCCGATCCCATGGTTTCAGTCGAACCCGACGCCGAGCCATTCGGCCCCGGCCCGATGCCGCGCGATTGCGACTTGCTGCCGCCGCCCGAACGCGAGCCGAAGATATCTATCTCATTGGACTGTCCATCGTTGCCATTGCCACTGCCACTGTTGTTGCCGCTGTTAGGTGCGGGCCGACCTTGCGGGCCAGAGCGTTTGAAAAACTCTTCATCGCCCTGACGGAAAAACTCATCTTCGCCGAGCGTCGCGTAATCGCCCATGCCGCCGCTCAGTCCCATCAAAATGGTTTGGCGTTCGATCATGGCGGTGATGAGTTTTTCGCTGACGCCACTCTTTTTAAGTTGTACGAGCTTGTTGGTCGTGATGTCGAAAGACACCGGTGACGTTCGAATCAAGGAAAGAATAGTCGCTTCTTTGAAGCGAGCTTTGACTAAATTGACGATGGATTCGTTGTTGAGAACTTCGCGTACTGGGGCTTGCGCGCTAACTAAACCAACTGCTGATAAAGATGCTGCACAAAGAATGAGCAGCGAGAAAACGATAGGATGCAGGCGTTTCATAAATCCCTCCAAGTGCCATGGGCGGTAAGAGCCGATGCGTCGCGTCTCGCAATGTGACGCATCAGCAAGCGCAGGCGAGCTTCGTGGGCGGCGCAGTCTCGCTATTTCAGGTGTAAAGGAAATCGCTGTCTGGCAGGGGTGAAAGAGCCATTCGGACTTCCTGCGGCGCTGCGCATTCTCTGCGAAGGGGCAACCGAACTCAAGCAACGCCAGCGTCTATGGTGAGGATTCCCGACAAACTGTTACCAGGGGCCGTGTAGGACTTTACCTTACAAAAAACCTTCAGGGCGTAGACGTGAAAATCTGAACTTGCTGTGAAGCGGCGGCGCGTGCCGATTTCGGATCAATCTGATCCAAATCATCTTGCGTGGGTTCATGCCCTTGCGCCTGCGCGCGACGATAAGCCGCGTTGATCGAAGTAACGTAATGTTGGGTCTCGCGGTAAGGCGGAATCTGATAGCCGTAACGAATCACTGCGTTTTCGCCTGCGTTATAACCCGCCAACGCCAGATTGACGTTGTCGTTAAACAGGTTCAACAAAAACTTGAGATAGCGCGTTCCGGCGTCAAGGTTCTCTATCGGGTCGTGGATGTTGCGCACGCCGAAACGCCGCGCCGTGTCGGGCATCAGTTGCATCAGGCCACGAGCGCCTACGCGCGAAACGGCACGCATGTTAAAGCCGGATTCCTGTCGCATCAGGCAATAGATCAACAGCGGATTGATGTCGTGCTTGACGGCATTTTTCGCAATCAACGTATCAAGCGAACGATTGCCGGTCGAAAATTTCAGATTCGGCAAGCGCACATCGGGCATTGGTTCGTCTTCGACAATGTCGCGCTGAATGCGTTCGACGGCTTCGCGGTCAACAAAGGTTTGAATCTTGCCTAAGCGATAGCCGATGCGTTCGGGTTCTTCCCACACGGCGTCGGCGTCAATGCGGGTTCCGCCTTTGAGCAAGATGCGCGAGACTTTCTGTTTAGCCGCCGCCGCATCAGGGTCTTTTTTGGCGAGGTCGGCAATCTCAGCGCGATTCGAAGCAATCTTGTTGGCGCGTTTCTGTTCGGCTTGGCGAAAAGCATCCTTGCGCAACGCGGTGATCGTACCGGGAATGCTGCCGGCATAAGCCGCTGGGCGTTTGCTCAAACGCATCGCTTCAGAAGCAGCCGATTCGGCGCTGATTTGGGCTTCGACCTGCTCGGGCGTACCGCGCAAGATGCGCGCGATAACGTTCTTTTCGAGCGAGTTGATGACCTTGCCTTGGCGATACCAGATGTCGTTGCCGAGTTCCCATACTTCGTCGGCATTGACGTGGCGTCCATCCTTGAGGCGAATCTGATCGGCATGCACGGCGATGCCCGCCAGCAGATGGCAGGCCATCGCAAGGATGAAACTCAGCGAGAGAAAGTTTTTCTTGCGTGCCCCGGGGCGTCTTGTTTGATCCATTTGATAACGCATCTGATGACGCATTCGGGTTCCCATAAACATCAGTCCAGCACCTTCACCTTTTATGTGGGGTTATCTCAATCCACGAAACGACCAATCCACGAAACGATGAACTGCCAGTTGTGCCTGACGTAAAAAAAGCTGCGGGCAAGCAAACTTATAATTAGAAGGAAGCGGCAAATGAATAAGGCTTTGCGGTTTCCAGCAATACGCGCAACGGGATGAGGGCACGCGTGCGAGGGCACTTCAATTCATCGGGAACTTGCCGGTTCGTGGGTGGCAAGCAGTTGAAAAAGCATCTTGAGCTAAACGTGCGACATGCCGAAGTAGTTGCTCCACGCAATATCCAGCAAGTCGGTCGTCAGATGCGGGGGGAGGCTTTCGTAGGTACAAATGTCGAGAAAGCGATTGAGCAAGTCGCGGGGTTCGCACGATTTCAACACGCGCTTTTCGACCATGTATTTTGCAATCAGGTAATCAAGCAACGAAGGGTCATACGAGATGCCCAACGCCTCGGCACGCCGTTCGAAGATGCGCCGGTAAGTCTTTTCGCTCGGCGGATCAATCATGACGCGGTAACCGAGACGACGTAAGAATGCTTCGTCTACTAATTCCTTAGGATTGAGGTTGGTCGAGAACACGACCAATTGTTCGAAGGGAACGGAAATCTTTTTGCCGGTGTGCAATGTGAGAAAGTCTACCTTGCGTTCGAGCGGTACGATCCAACGGTTGAGCAGTTGCTCTGGCTCTACGCGTTGGCGTCCGAAATCGTCCACCACCAACGTGCCGCAATTGGCTTTGACCTGAAACGGCGCTTCGTAATAACGCGACGCACGGTTGTAAATCAGATCGGTATTTTCGAGCGTCATTTCACCGCCGACGATGATGAGCGGACGCATCACGCGCAACCAACGGCGGTCGTAATTGTCGTAGCTGTCTTCGTCAAAGGTGCGCTCGTGGTTGTGCGCGTCGTAAATGTTGATGACGTGTTCGTCAATGGCGATGGCATAAGGCAACCAGATCGGTCGTTGCAACGCATTGTTCATGCGTTCGGCCACGGCGGTTTTGCCGAGTCCAGGCAAGCCGGAAAGAAAGAGCGAACGCCGCGAGTTAATCGCAAAGCCTACGGTTTGTAACAACGAAGGCGGCAAGACCAGATCATGAAAAGCGGCTTTGACTTCTTCTGGGCCGATGACGTCATCAGGCTTGGCCTGTGAACGAATCATCGCGCTGTAAGCCGCCAGCGAAACCGGCGTCGGGCCAACGTAACCAGAAATATCCATCAAACGGTTGATTTGATCCCAGCCGCGATCCAGCACCGAATAACGATTGTTGTTGAAACTGATGCGTCCGCGAATCTCGACCATCTTTTCGCGGTAAAGGTGCTGCATCAACTCTTCGCCGAGATAGAGCGGCAGCATCATGCGGTCAGCCAGGGCCTGCGTTGTGATGGTACTTTCCGTACCCGCATTTTTCAGCGCCAAGTCCGCCATAAACTGAAACGATAAGCCGGTGGCATCCATCGTTTCGGGCATCGGTGGAATAAATTCGTGGGTTACTTCCGGGGCGTAATCAAGCATAGACAATCTCCCTCACCCGTCCTTGCGTCTTCACCAAAATTCAGCTTTGAACCTCAACTGGCGGGCAGGCCGAAGGCGAAGCGTGCCGTTTGGGGCACGCTCCGCAATCGTTTCAACTACTGCCAATCAGTTACTTCTGATCTACAGTCTGTTCCCGTTGCTGATTCGTTACAGCTAATTTTTTGTATTGTTCGTTGAGCGCAGCGGCTTCGCGCAAGCGACCTGTGCGTTCATAGAGTTGCGCGAGGTTGCTCAAGGCAGGCAAGGATGAGGGTTGCGCCTGCAACGCTGCTTCGTAGGATTTGATCGCGTCGTCGTATTTGCCGTGTTGGCTGAACACATAACCCAGATTCAGGTTCGCGCCCAGATCACCAACGGCCAACACGAAATGTTCGCGGGCTTTGTTGAAATCGCCTTTGCGTCCGTAAGCCAAGCCGAGGTTGTTGTGCAACCGTTTGTCTTCGGGCGTACCTTTCAAGCCCTTGTTGAACCATTTCACGGCGTTGCCGTAATCGCCCGACAGGTAAAAGGAATAGCCCAGATTATTCAGGAAGCGTCCATTTTCGGGCGCGAGCTTGAGGGCTTTTTTATATTCCTCTTGCGCCTGCTTGTACTGGCTTTTTTCGTCGTAACAAACCGCCAACATGTTAAAGGCTTCGGCGTTGCCCGAATTCAACATCAATGCGCCGTTGAGCTTTTCCATCGCGGCATCGAGACGGCCTTTGCCGTGCAATTCGACCGCTTCTTCAAACAGCTTGTCAGCCGCCGCCGCCATCGTCGAAGCCGACACCGGTTCGGGCGCTGACGAAGTTTCGCCGGGCAAGCCGTTGGTCGTGCGATTCACGGGCGCGGCTTTGAACTCAGGCGATTTGAGTTCGTCCTGTTGCTGCTTTTTGGCAACATCAATTTGCGGTTTGTCTGAATTGCCACTGCGGAACAAACGCGCGACGAAACGCACAGGCGCAGTCACGATCTTTTTAAAGGTGTTCTGTTTCTTCGCTTCGGTTTTGCCGTTCGCATCGGTTTTATCCGTCACGCCATAGAGAAAGGCTTCGGTCGAAGTCAGATTCTCGGCGATGTTTTCGCGTATGCCGGGCATAGCAACCAAGCCGATGAGCAACGCGACCATGGTCAACGCGGCGGCGACGGCGGGTTTGGTGAAGAAACGCTTCGTGCGACTGCCCTGCCAGTTGTTCTGGTTGTTGCGCGCTTCCATCTGCAATTTAATTAGTCTTTCGTCTTTCATGATTTTTTTACCTTTCAATGCCTCAGCAATAAATGAGGGCAATGCTAATCACTAAGATTCAACAGTGCGAGCCTCTCGGCCTCTATTGCTGTTGCTGTTTGGGGTTGAGTTCGGGGCACCTCCGTGTCAACCACATTCACCGACCCCCTGATGGCGTTTGTGCCACCAGCACCTGAAAGGCTGCCTGACATAACAAGCAGCGGGTAACTTAAATAAAGCGTGTGTATAAATTCGGCGCGCGCCCTTACTGTCAGCGCAATGCCGGAAAACTTTTTTTACTTCAGCGGGGATGCGATTGAATACCTTGTCGTCTCTGTCACTGTCTTCTTAGGGGCGCGGGGCAATGCGCTCTATTTTTTATAAATCCGACGGGCGAGGTCTTTAAGGCGGCGTAAGACTACCCTAAGACCTGTTCCAGAAGCAACGATCTTATGCGTCGAATGCCACCAAAATGCCCTGTTTTTACCTAGCGAGTTTGAGCTTTTGTGTAGAAACCGTGCAAACGCTCCGGTTTTCGCCCTTATCGCGCTTGCCTTATCAATATCTGTGCCGTTGCGTCGGCGTGCGCGACTTGCCACTGTCCGCTTTGCTGCGCCATCAGACTCAGCGGTTCGTCCCGCTGCAAAACCATCCATTCAATGTCGTAGCGCGCCAAAATTGCCGCCCAATCATGTCGCCCTCGCGCTAGACGGGTCATATCGTCCAGCACCGTGCTTTGGCGATAAAGGTCGCTGCGTCCGTCTACGAAAACTTTCACGCGCGGCGCAAAGCGATAAATCAAATAACCCCCAAATCTGTCTGGCGCATAAACATTGCCGCGCAATGCATTGGCCGCCAGTTGTTTATCAATAAATTCAGCAGCTTCGACAGGAAAGGTCTTCGCGCTGAAAGAGTTTCCAAACACTTTCGCTGCCGCTGGTTGCGTAATTAAGCCAGAGAGCGCCACGAATAAGACTAAGGGGATTAAGACACCATTCAGTTGTCGGTCTATGAGCGAGATCTCGCCGTACCAACGCCTCACCTTATCCAGTTGTTGCCAACCAGCTCCCACCGAGCGGAGCCAAACTGTTCCTTGTTCCGCAATGATCGGCATAAGAACGATAACCGCCAGCCCTACGTGCCGCTCAGATTGCAGTGTCATGTGCGCCCATAAAACGACCAGGCCAACTTCGACAAAGCGCCCCTGATAAGCAGCTCGCGCCGCTGCCGCAAAGGCCAGCAAGAGCAAAATTTCGATAAACTTCCCGTCGAGAGTGTGAAAATCCGGCGATTTGAATTCGTCTATGAGCGAGAGCAATTGATTGTCGCCCAGATAACGAAACAGATGTATATAAAGTGAAAAGCCATAAGGCGTAAACAAAGCTGCGATAGCTGACAACCCGCCCACCGCAGCATAAGGCACCATCACTTGCCATTCACGCCAACGGCCTGCCACTGCGAGTTCGAGCCATTCGCCTGCGGCATAAATTACCAACAAGGCGAACGTGACCATAAAAGCGCCGTGCATATTCGCCCATAACGCAATCAATAACGGCAGCGCGTAAATCATTCGCATAGTATGGCGCGAACGATGACGGCGATGGTTTTCGACCAGCGTCAGCCAAACGACCAGCAACAAAATCGAAACGACGTGGGGGCGGGCTAACCAATGCACAATAGAAGACAGGGCGGCAAAAACCGTTAACACAGCAGCCAGCGCGGGGTCGGCATTGCGCTGTCTCATCACTTGGTAAAGCCACGCATAGGCCGTAAGCAAAACTAGCCACGCGACGCACGTGACGCCTGCCAAACCAAAGCGGCTGTGAATTAGCGACATCGCCACATCCGTCAACCATTCCCAGGCAAACCACGGCTGGTTAGCCACCGTGAAAGAAAAAATGTCCGTACGCGGCACGCTACCCGTTTGACGAATCCAATCACCGGCGCGGATATGCCAGCCCGTGTCGCCATCCTGCAAAAAGCGCGATTTGGATATATACAGCAGATAAAACACCAGCAATAGCGCCAGATTACCCAGCGAAGGCAACGCGCTGCGCGCAATCAAGCCCGGCGGACGCGACTCACGACGAGCGCGCGGTGCGCCGGATAAATCTTTGGATAAATCTTCTAGGTCTTGTATGGAAGTCGCCATTAAATGTCCTCTTTTACCGCGCGCAGTTGGTCGCCCAACTGAATGCCCGCTTGCGCAATCGTGTGAGCGGGTAACTCGATCACACTGCGGGCGGCGCGTTGCGGCATGGTCAGCCGAAAGGGACGCAGGTTTTCAATCAATCGAACGACACGCATCTCGCGGTCGAGGTAAATCACATCTATCGCAAATCGCATCCAGAACGTATGCACGCCGTTGCATGGGCGAATCCAGAGCGCGTGGCCTTGCGCCAACGCGCGACGAAACATCAAGCCACACAGGCGCGTCCACGCGGTGTTGGCGATCTCTACGCGCTCGGCCAGACATGCGCCAGACGTAGCGTGATAAAGCTTAGGCATCCCAGTCATCATCTTTTTCGTTCTTGCGGCGCTTCATCACGACAGCACCGAGAACCACGGCCACCAACAGCAGCGCGCCGATAATGATGTAATTGATCGTCAGATCGGGTTTCTCTTCAGCGGCTTGCAACAAGCCAAGCGTTTGCAACGCAAAGATCGTCAGTAAACTTTTCATGGACAACACCTCTTCAATACACCAATCGCGCAACGGTTACGGTTGCTGCGACATAAAGAAAAACAGGTCGTAAATCTTGATGAGCGCCGGGCCCATCAGCACGATGAGCAGCGCCGGAAAGATGAAAAACAACAAGGGAAACAACAGCTTCACCGCCGCTTTGGCGACTTGCTCTTCGGCGCGTTGACGACGCTTGATGCGCATCGAATCGGCGAAAACGCGCAGCGATTCAGCAATCGAAGTGCCGAAACGATCCGTTTGCACAAGCATGGCGACGAGTGATTTCAGGTCTTCGACGCCGGTGCGGTCGCCTAGATTGCGCAGCGCTTCTTCGCGCGATTTGCCCGCGCGAATTTCACGATTGGTGATTGCCAGTTCGTGCGCGAGCGCGGGTTCGACCAAATCCATTTCCTGGCCGACGCGATTGAGCGCGGCGTTCAGGCCTAAACCGGCTTCGACGCAAACGACCATCAAATCCAGACCATCGGGCAGCGCACGACGAATGCGATGCTGCCGTTTCGTCACCATCCGCGACAGCGCAAACGAAGGCAGAAAAACGCCGAAGCCCGCCCACGTTGCCGTCAAGCCCAACACCGCAAAAGTAACCGGTTGGCGGAAGATCGCGGTTAAGAGAAAGAACACGAGAGCCGGTACGGTAATCGCCGACACCAGCCGAATCATATTGAAGATCGCGGGCGCGTTTTCGTTATAAAAACCCGCGCGCATCAACTTACGCCGCAAACGTTTTGCGGTACGCGGTGAACTCGGCAGCTTTTCGGCGACGCGCTTAGCAGCTTTCTCAAAGAACGCCGTCGTACTCGGCTCTGACATGACCGGCGTAGCGCCCGCGTCCAGATTCGGATTCAACGCGCGCAAACGCTCTTCCACCAGATTGGCCGGACGCGCCACCAGCCAATACACAGCTATCACCAAACTGCCCGCCGCCAGCAATAGAGTCGAATAAAAGATGAGACCGGAAAATTCCATAACGGTTGTCGGTTGTCGGCACTTAAACTTCGATGTTGACGATTTTGCGAATGATCAGCCAGCCCAGAAATTGCATCGTGATGCCCGTACCCAAAATGAAATAGCCCCACGGATGTTCGTAAAGCGGTTTCATAAATTCTGGGTTGACCAGACTGATCCAGAAAAACATGAAAAACGGCAGCGCACTCACAATCGAACCGCTCAGGCGCGCTTGCGCCGAACGCACCCTAATGTCGCCCTGAATGCGAAAGCGGTCACGGATCATGTGACTGATGTTGCGCAACACTTCAGACAGGTTGCCGCCGACTTCGCGTTGAATGAGTACGGCGGTGACGCACAGCTTCAGGTCGAGAATCGGCACACGTTCGAGCATGTTTTCGAGTGCGATTTTGAGATGTAATCCGAGATTCTGTTCTTCGTAAGCCTTGCCGAACTCTTTGGCGAGAGGTTCGGGCATTTCGTTCGCTACCATTTGCAGCGCCGAACTAAAACTGTGTCCGGCTTGCAGCGAACGAATCATCAGTTCGAGCGCGTCAGGTAATTGTTCGAGAAACTTTTTGAAACGACGGCGTCGCTTGTTCAGCACCCACAACAGCGGCGCGACCATTCCGCCAAAGGTGACAACCGCCGTGGCGAAAATCGACCCTGAAATCAATAACACCAGCGTGCCGAGCAACAAGCCGATAATCAGGCTGACGACGATGAAGCGATTAACGACGATGTCCACTTCGGCTTGGCGCAAGATATTTTGCAGCCGCGTGAAAACCTCGAAACGCAACAACACGCGATGCAAAAACGGGATGTCGCTCAAGAGTTCTTCTTTGAGCAACTTCAACTCGTGCCGACTCACGCCGCCGCGGTCGCGGGCGATGTCTTTGAGGCGCTGATCTATCGTCTCACGATACCGGTCGGTATCGCGCGTGATAAAAAAGTAAAAAGCCGCCGTCAGGAACAACAAAGTCACTAACGGCATCAGAAAAATAAATTCCATAGCTACTCGTGGGCTTGGTAGCCAAAGCAACGAAGACAATCAGACAGGGTTTTCGGGATGGGCAGGATTTACCGGATTGATGAATAAGGGCGGCACTTCAACGTTTCCCTCATCCCGTCAATCCTGAAAATCTTGTCAATCCTGTCTGATTCCCCACTGCTCAGATTTAGAAGCTGTCGAACATGTTCGCGGGCAGGCGGAAACCGTAAGATTCCAGCCGGTCAGAACAACGCGGGCGGATGCCCGTCGCTTTGAATGCGCCCAGCACTTCGCCTTTGGGGCCGACGCCGGTGCGCGTGAATTTGAAAATTTCCTGCATCGTGATGATTTCACCTTCCATACCGATGATTTCGGTCACGTGCGTCACCTTGCGCGAACCGTCATTCAGGCGAGCGCATTGGATGACGAGTTGGATCGCCGAACTGATTTGTTGACGCATACCTTTTTCAGAGATGCGCAGGTTCGCCATCGCCATCATCGTTTCTAACCGAGACAGCGCGTCGCGCGGCGTATTGCTATGCACCGTCGCCAGACAACCGTCGTGACCGGTGTTCATCGCTTGCAGCATGTCAATCGCTTCGTCGGAACGGACTTCGCCGATGATGATACGTTCGGGACGCATACGCAGCGAGTTTTTGACGAGGTGGCGAATGGTGATTTCGCCCTTGCCTTCGATGTTGGGCGGACGTGTTTCAAGTCGCACGACGTGCGGTTGCTGAATAATCAATTCGGCGGAATCCTCAATCGTCACGATGCGTTCGTCGTGCGGAATGAAAGCCGAAAGACAGTTGAGCAACGTCGTCTTACCGGCACCCGTACCGCCCGCGACCAGAATGTTCAGGCGCGACTTGACTGCCGCTTCGATGAATTGCGCGAGCGCCGGCGTCAAGGCTTTGAACTCAATCAGGTCGGTGATCTTCAGCGGGTCAGTGCCGAAGCGGCGAATCGAAAGCGAAGGCCCGTCAATCGCCAGCGGCGGAATGATTGCGTTCACACGCGAACCGTCGGGCAGGCGCGCGTCTACCATTGGCGACGATTCGTCTACGCGACGACCGATGCGCGAGACGATGCGATCAATGATTTGCATCAGGTGCGCATCGTCGCGGAATTCAATGTCGGTCTTTTCGAGCTTGCCTTTGCGTTCGACGTAAATCTGTTTCGCGCCGTTGACCAAAATGTCAGAGATGCTCTTGTCCTCGAGCAACGGTTCGAGCGGCCCCAGGCCGAACAATTCGTTGATGACATCGGTTTGCACGCGCTCACGTTCAAGACCGCTCAACGGAGCGTTCTCTTCGTCGAGAATGCGCTCGATGGCGCGGCGCACTTCGATTTGCATCACCTGCGGATCGGCCTTTTCGAGTTTCGCCAGATCAAGCCGATTGATAAGAATGCGATGTACGCGCCCTTTCAATTCCGCCAAATCGCTGTTGATTTCCTGTGCGCGCACCGAAATCGAACCGGCGCGCAAGCTGCTGTTGCCACCGGTGTTGTTGACTGACGCTTGCGGACGATAAGTCGCGCCCTGCGTCATTTGTTCGAGCCGTTCTTTCAGTACAGACATAACTGCTTTTATCCTTTCCCGCGAGTTGGGGGCACTGCATCCTCACACCATACGCCTCAAAATTGGTTTGAACCGGAGCAGACGTAACTCGCGGCCAATGAATCTTAACGCTTATTGTCGCTTGCCGAACAACGACCAACTGCGCGCGGACTTGCTGCCCGCGTCGTCCGCTGTGAATTCGCGCAAGCCCAACAGGCGGCTCGCCAGATTGTTGAAATCGCTTACCAGCCGCGAAGCGGATTTCGCCAGCACCAGCGGTTCGCCGATATTGATCGAACCCACCGCCGCCGGATAATCATTCGAGAGTGTGCCGTAAACTTTCGTCTCCAACACTTTTTCAATCTGAGCTAAATCAAATTCGGGCTTGCGCTCAAAACGATTGACGACCACTTTCACGCGCGTCCGGTCGTAACCAATGCGCGCGAACATATCCAACGTACGCTTGGCGCTGCGAATCGCGGGCACGTCTTGCGTGAGCAGTAAAATCTTTTCTTCGGCGGTGTCGAGCGCCTGAATCGTCAGGTCGTTGAGCGCGCGCGGCACGTCCAACACGATGAAATCGGTCAGCGTACGCAACAAGCCCAGTGAACGCATCACGTGATCGTCGCTCACTTCCTGATCGCGTCCGAGTTCGGTCGGCGCGGCGAGCAGCGTCAAGCCTTTTGAGCGCGGCGTCAGGTAACTCGCCAGCAATTGATCGTCGAGCCGCTCGAAGTTGCGCACTATGTCAGTGAACGAATAGTTCGGCGTGACGCCTAGATAAAGCGGTTGATCTCCTGATTGCAGATTCAGATCAACGACGCAGGTGTGACGCCGCGCGAGTCGCATAATGCACGCCGCCAGATTCGCCGCGACAAACGTCGTACCGCATCCACCCTTGCTGGCAAACACCGCAATGATGCGGCCTTGATGAACTACCTCTTCGGTTTGTGCGACCTGCTGTTCAATCTTGGTGAAGACCGCATTGAGTTCAGCGTCGGCGAACGGCAACCGCAAAAATTCCATCGCGCCCGAACGAAAGGCTTGCAGGATGATGTCGGAGCCAGTGCTTTCGCTCGAACAGATCACTGCCGTTTCGGGCATTTCCTGCTTGATACGTTCGACCAGTTGAAACGACAGCGGAGCTTCACCGTTGACCAGCACCAGCGCCGCGTTCGGACGCAAGCGATTCAATTCGTCCAGCGATTGCGGCGCGGTCGGCAACTCGGCCACCACCGACAGCGGCGACGGCGTAGCGTTGCGCAATTGCATGCGCTCTTGCGGGTCGAGACTGCGACCGATGACCACCAATGAAAGGGCTTTGGGCACGATGTTTTTCCTAAAACTACTTGAAACGGGATGTGCGTAACGGGATGGCGCGGCGGATTATATGCAGCACCTCCTTACAACTCCACGAAAAAATGCTCCCGTCAAAAATCTAACGAACCAGCTTCTTACCGAACCAAGCGGGGAGCCGTCGGCAACCAACTGCGGCGAAAGCGCGGGGCGCTATCGCTCGACAAGTTGACCTGCGCGACCGGACTGCCTTCGGCAAACGTCTCGCGCACAAAAAAGCCGCGCAGATTGTCGCCCGTCGTGTCAACGCTTTCGAGATAAAGCAAGCCGATGTTCGTCACGCGCACGCGAGTGACGTTGTTGCGATTGAGCAGTTCCATCGGATTGAAAAACAGCACGGGAATAATGCGCGGATGCGTGTTGGGCTGATAGCCCTGATCTACACGCGTGCTAGCGATATAACGATATTGCGTCTGCTTTGCGGCATCAGGCACGTCGGCGTAATCGCGCATGTGGTCTTGCAAGCCTTGTGCGACTTGCGTGAAAGCCGTGGCATTCGCGGACGAATAGACCGTGACTTCGTCGCCCACGCGAATGCGTCCGCAAAAGCCAAGACTCGCTTGCTGCGTAAGCGTCAATACATCAAAGGTCGTGCGCGGCAAACTCGTGAAGTTCGCAATGAAATATCCGGCGAGCGCAAAGCGTACCGCCGTGCCCATCACGGTTTTGTTTTGCGTGATGTCAGTCGTCACTTGCGTATCGCGCAAGCCCGTTGCCCAACCGCCATCGCCGCCGCGCGTGTCAACAAAGGGCAAAGCGTTGCGTCCGGCAACGGCAAAGCGCGAACGGTAATAATCGCCTTCTTCCGGCTTCGGCAGTTCGGGGCGCAAGTCGTCGCCGATCCAATGCACGTTATTCGTCTTGTCAAAAAATGTATCGGGCAACAACAACGGTCGCCAACACTGGCTCAAGCTGCCCGTGCCGCCATCTACTGGCACGGTCGAGGCAATCGCCCCGGCGCTCACGTTCATCGTCCTGAAGCCAAACAACTCGCCGAAAAACAGCGGCACTTCTTTGGTCGTGCGAATCAGAATCTCTTGCGTTTCGTCTACGCCGCTCGCGTTGCGAACCTCTACGTCACCATCGCCGAGTGTGACTTTGTTGCGCTCTTCGTCGGTGCTGACACCTACGGGATTGAAGGCCGCGAATCGTTTCGCTGCGTCTTTCACCAACCGATCGCGTTCGGGCGCAGGGTTAATTCCCTGCTCAATCGTGACGCGCAAATTCACCGCGCCTGCTAAAGCGGCTGCGTCAGAAGCGCTCTGCAATTGCGTACGCGCGTTCAGCACGTAGCCCACATCAATCGAAAGCGCGAGCATCCCCAGCATCGCAATCAACACCAGAATCGTCAGCATCATTACGGTGCCGCGCTGGTTTTTGCTGCGTTGTTTGGATGGGCGATTCAGCATTTCGATCAAGGCGATCCAGCAATTTTCAATTTGAGATTTGTCATTGCCGCGAACCCGCAGGGCCATGACAAATTTCAAATCTCAAATAGCAAATTGAAAATGTTTAGGGTTTCTTCGGTGGCGGATTTTCGCTGCTTGCCGGTTTCGCTTGCGCACCACTTGCTCCCGCAGGCGCAACGGGCGGCGTCATCATCGGAGCCGTCGGGACAGCGACATTTGCGGGCGCAGCCGCCAGCGGTTGTTCATTCGGTTTGGTCACAATGACGTTGGTGCGCGGCGCAATGGAATGTCCGGCCTGCCCTTCAAAATTGACCGTAGGGTTCGCGGGCAATTGCGGTTTCAATTCGGTTACGCCGGGCAGCTTGGGCAATTGATCGGGGTTGAGCGGTTCGACGGTTTTGACCGTGACGAGGAACATCAACTCGGTTTCGTTGCGTTGAAAGCTGCGGCTCTTGAACAACTCGCCGAGAATCGGAATGTCGCCGAGCAGCGGCACTTTCGACAGATTGACCTGTTCGCTGTTATCAATCAGCCCCGCGAGCGCGAAGCTCTGACCGTCGCGCAATTCGAGTACGGTCTTGGCGCGACGTACGCGCAAACCGGGAATAATCGTCCCTTCGATTTGAATGCCGGCACTGAAATCTAGGCTCGATACTTCGGGTTCGAGTTCGAGACGGATGTGGTTTTCGTCAAGAATCGTCGGGGTGAAATTCAGCTTGATGCCGAACTCTTTGAAAATGACCGTGATGGAATTTTGCCCGGCTCCGACCGATTGCACGATAGGAATCGGAAACTCGCCGCCCGCCAAAAAGCTGGCTTTGTGTCCGTGCATCGCAATCAGGTTGGGTTCGGCCAGTTCACGAATCGCACCGCGCGATTGCAACGCGCGAATGAAACCAATCGCGCCCGCCGATGCCGGATTGCCCAACAACAGATTGATCGCCGACGAAGCAATCGCCGACACGGCAGGCGTTTTGTTGTTCACCAAGCTCGTATTGCTTTGCACTTGGGCCGGTCCGCCTGAACTGATGAAGGCGGGAACCGTGCCGTTGTTAAAACCATAGGCTGTGCTGATTTCGCGCGCGACACGGCGATTGACTTCGGCAACGCGAATCTGCAACTGCACCTGCGCCGCATCCAGAATGGGCGACTTGATGAGGTTGTTCACTTTGAGGCCGGTGGATTCGATAATCTTTTGCACCTGCTCTGACAACTCAGGGCGCGTGACGCTGCCCGACAACACTACGGAATTGTTGACCTGGCTGAGTTGGATGTTTTCGCGCGGAAACAAAATCTTGATCTGGTTATCAATCAACGAAAGATTGACCAGCACGAAAATATCGAACACCAGCATACGCGCCGTGCCGCCCGCCGGATTTTTTTGCCACGCGACGACATTCACCTGGCCGAAGGTCAAGCCGTTGATCAAAACCTGCTTGTCCGACACTGGTACGACTTCGGCAACTTTGTTGTCGCTGACCGATACGCGCTCATAAGCCTCATCGAAATTGATGATGCGCGTCTGTCCGACTTGCACTTCAATCTTGACGGTTTGCTGATTGGTCTCGAACGAAACCTGATGCTTGATGCCGTCTTGCCCCGCCACACTGAGCGTTAAAGGCACTATCGCTAACAGCAGGGCGACATATCGAATTAGGTTTTTGGGACACTTCATGAACTGCTTCATTGGGTTTCTCCTGATGTCATCGCGCTCGTGGTGCGAGGCGCGGCGAATCCGTATGAGCAAAACAATACGCCGGGGGTCGTGGGAACAAAAGCGGCTTATTGCTAAAAAACTACCGCCAAAAGATCACCGCAAGATGTCTATGCGCGTGCGCTTGCTGCCTTCGATCAATTCGACCGACGGGCCAACTTTGAGGGGCTTACCAGCCACAGCAGGCGCATTCGCCGGAATCTGAATCGTCGGATACGTTGTTGGAAACATCGCGGGCATCGGACGCGGGGCAGCAGCGGGCGCTCCGCCATAATTATTGCGCGTACCGAAAGCCGCACGGCGTTCGAGCGATTCGTCGGCCAACACATCGCGGCGCGTCGCACCCGGCGTAGTCTCGACGATCTGATCGGTCGTATTGCGAATCGAAAGCTGCAACTTGCCTTCGTGTTCGGCGAGCTTGAGTTTCTCAGCCTGGGCGGGCGCGACCTCTAAACTTATCGTATTCACCAGCGTCGCCTTGCCGTCGTTACGCGTTTGCATCTGTTGACCGCCCGCCAATACGCGCACGTTTTGCAGAATGACTTTCGACACTTGGCGCGCGCCTTCGATTTGCGGCGGCATGATGGCAATCACGTCAACGTAAGTGCCCGCCGCGACAAAGCCTGACACGCCGCTCGCTTCGTCTACGCGAACTGACACAGCGCGCATGCCTTGCTTGAGTACGCCGCTCAATCCGGCCAACGTACCGGGCGAAGCCAGATAGCGCGTCAAGATTGGGGTTTTCGCGGCGACTTCGGCAACGGTGACGCGGCTCAAAACTTCTTCGCGTTTGATGATGGCTTCCGCCGACAACAGCCGCTTGGGATATTTAACTACCGCAATTTGATCGGGCGAAATTTCAGTCCCAATCGGAATATCCGTCGTCGCAATCACGACTTCGGTTTCTTCCTGCGCGCGCTGCTGATTCGC
This sequence comes from Acidobacteriota bacterium, assembly GCA_043718445.1. Taxonomy (GTDB): domain Bacteria; phylum Acidobacteriota; class Blastocatellia; order RBC074; family RBC074; genus JACPYM01. The sequence continues at coordinate 41,984 of JAYSVR010000221.1, forward strand.
CTTGCTCTGGATGTAGCTTTTCGCCGCCAGAATCGAAAGCAAACCAAAAAATCCCGCACCTGCCAACGCTAGCAAAAATCTTCGGTTCATTGTGGGCACTCCTTAATTCCTGGGTGCGCCCGCATCCTGCGGGCAGTTACATAAAGCGGCGAAGCCTTCCTTCGTTCCTCAATCTTCGCCCAGCGAGTCACTGGAAAAAGGAACGCTTCGCGGCTTTTTATTATTGCCCGCAGGGATGCGGGCGCATCCAGGTTCATTCGTGATCCAACAGCACTTGCTGCCGAATCGTCATCAATCCGTTATCGCCGCCCAGCAACAGCTTGAGCGGCGTATCAAATCTATAAGTGATGCGCATTCCGGCTTGATCGCCGCGCGCCAGTTCGCGCGCGCCGAAATCGGTTTGCGTAAGCCGCGCCTGAGCGTCGAACCACACCGGCTCAATCTTTGCCGCAGGCTCTTGGTGCGCGAGGCCGGTCGTATTCAAAAACTGCTTCGTCGTCAGAATCGCAGCCTGATTCACGGCGTCTTGCGAAACGAACTTCGCGCCGACGCCATAAGGCAACAGCATCACGCGCGCACCTTCGCGCGCAGCGTTCGTGATGCCTTGTTTGGCTCCCCAAAAGCGTCCGAGTTCAATGACCGACAGCACCATCCCTAACAACAACGGCGCGAGCAGCGCAAATTCCACTACGGATTGCCCTGCTGCTTTGCGAAAATTTTGCCTTTGGCTCGTTCGTCTCATCACTTAACTGCCGCGCTTCATCACACAGGTCGCGCTGATCCAAATGCGCTCATAGCCCGCCGCGAAATTGCCGACGGGCAAGTCGTACGGATACAACACGCGCAAATAAACTTTCTCGCGGTCATTGTCATAAATCTCTGCGCGCGTTTTGATCGCCGCTGCCGTCTTGCCTTCGGGCACGAAGAAACAAACCTCTGCGCCGTTGAATCCGTTGTTCGACAGATAACGTCGCACCGACTCCATCACGTAGGCTTCAAAATTCAACTGGCTGCCTGCGCTCACATCGCACAGCGGCGGCGTACAGTTTTTGAAACCCGAACCCGGCTGCCCTTTTGCCCAGGCCTTCGCGCCCTCATAAGCCGCGCCCGACACGACCAACTGCAAGTTGAAACCCTGCGCGATATAGACCACGCCTACCAACATCAAAAACAACATCGGCAGAATCAGGGCGAATTCGATAATGGATTGCCCGCCTTCTTTCTGCCCGTCTTTTTTCTGGTTGTATCGCAACCTGTCAGGTTGCGGAGCATTGGCAAGTTTCACTTAATTAAACGGAGTAACTTGATAATCACGACACGGCAACCTAACAGGTTGCCATACACGCTTTTGGTTGAGGGATGCGTTTAGGCAGGATGCGAGAAAGGAGTTCAGTTCAGCGTAACCAATTCGTAAACAGCGCCAACAGCGTTCCGGCTGCAATGGCTACGCCAAAAGGCGTTTGCACCGAAGCGATGCTCTTATCGTCGCGGCTTTCGAGTTGCTGGGCGTAAAGCTTAAAGCCCGGCAAAAAGAAACCGAGGAAGTTGAAAGATACGCGGCCAAATCGCAGCAGCGTGATTTTCAACTTGCCTGCGCGCAAGACGGGCACGATGGCTAACAACGGATATAACAACACCGTCATCAGCAACGCACGAAACACGTCGGTCACGCCGACCCACGCGCCAATCGCGGCGAGGAACTTAACATCACCCGCTTTCATCCCGCCAAAAACATAAGGCAGAATCAACAGGGCGAAACCGAGTCCGAGCCCTTTCAGACTAAACTCGAAACCGTTCCAACCGCGCGTGGCGTGAAGCGCCAAACCCAAAACGATGGCCGGGAAAACGTATGCGTTCGGAATGCGGCGCGCGCGCCAATCAGACAGCGCGACCAACAGGACGAATATCGTCACCGCCGCATGCGGCACATAACTCAACCATTCAGCTTTGGGCATTACTCAAACAGCTTTGATTACTAACTCAACTGCGCGAACACGACGCGAGTCACCAGCACCGTTCACCTTTCACCTAACACCTTTCACCTTCGGAGCGCGCAGACGAGCCTGAACTTAAGCTGAAATTCAATCGAATTGTGGATTGGATTATCGCTAGACGCAGGCGGCGTCTGGGGAATGAAGCGCCGCGATTCTCTACACATCGTATGTCTATTGCAAGCTCCTTCTTTTGCTCCCTCGAATTTTTATGGGTGCGCTTGTATTGCTAACCTGCTGAACGGTAAAACGTTTTCCACCTTTTATTCACAGCGGATTCACAGCTTAGTGAATCATTTTCACAGCTTATCCACAGGCTTTTCCACAAGCGCGAGCAAAGACTGTAGGGCAGGATTCAATCCTGCCCTACAACTTAAACTAACCGCTGATCGCTTGATTCGCGGTAGACAACCGCGTATTCACCTTGCTGAAAATCGAAGCGATACTCGAACCCATCGCTGTCAAGACGAAGACCGAAGCCGCCGCAATCAAGACGAGTAACAGTGAATATTCGACTACGTCCTGACCTTCTTCTTCCTTCAAAAATACTTTCACGGAATCTAACAACGTGTCTTTCAACATAAAATCATTCCTCCAGGTTTTCGGTTGGATTGAAACATTAATAATTCAAACAGGCCCGCGCCTGTCTTCGCTTCAGGGGACACACTCGCGCCTTGAGAAACCGTCGTGTAAACACACGTCAGCCTATCAAAGGCGACTACCAACCGCCCCGCGAACGGGACGCAAAGCAGCCTTCGCTGTTACACAGCAAACACTTGCCGAACTTAAATTGTGAGGAGACAAAAACTGTCGGAAAAGAACGTGCGACTTGTGAATAAGTCACCATCGAATTCGCGCTGGTGAGAAGATGCGAATTCGAAAATAGAATTTGGCGGGGGGAAGAACGCTGGTGCGCCTGGGTAGCGAGATAAAGTTCAGCAGATTCAAGCAAGCTCATCCGCACAAAGCAGGCGTTGGGAAAATTTTTCCTTTCGCTTGCGCGTGGCTGGCTTAAAACCGGACTTTTAGCGCCATTTCAGCAACACTGAACATCTGCTAGCGAATACCTTGCCACAGTTGCCGCGCTGTCTAATTAAAACGTATCTTGATGACGGCGCATCTGATTGTCGCGCCTTGGAACAGGTTGCTCTATTGCTTTATTAAAACGAGTTAGGAGAACTAAGACGCTGCGTCATCGTCGTATGACAAAAGATGATGGTAATCTCCGCTTGCCTTGCTCTGGCTGCATGCCTAGCATACGCGGCATTGGGTTCATGCATTATTTACACACTCCACGCAGTTCCAACGATTATTACAACTCCATAAGCTCCGCTCCTGTGCAAACAGATGACGTGTGCCGCTGGAAAGGATTGTTTTCATGGCAGATTCGAGTTCATCAGTGTCCCATTCCAATCCGCTCACACGCTGGTTGATGGCAGGCTCTACTAAAAAAACTGGCGCGAACGACGCCGAACACGCGCACCACACGCATTCGTGGTGGCAGGTGATGTGCCTCACCGGCGTAGATTATTTTTCTACGTTGGGCTATCAGCCCGGCATCGCTTTTATCGCAGCCGGCGCGTTATCACCGATCGCAACCATCGTATTGGTACTGTTGACGCTGTTCGGCGCCTATCCGATTTACAACCGCGTTGCCGCCGAAAGCCCGCACGGTGAAGGCTCTATCTCGATGCTCGAAGATTTGCTGCCGCGCTGGAAAGGCAAATTTTTTGTATTGGTCTTATTGGGTTTCGTCGCCACTGATTTCATTATCACGATTACGCTGTCTGCCGCCGACGCGACCGAACACATCGTTCACAATCCATTCGTACCGCATTGGATGGATCATCCGATCATAGTCACGCTGGTACTCGTGGCGTTGTTAGGCGCGATTTTTTTGAAAGGATTCAAAGAAGCCATCGGTTTAGCCATCTTCCTCGTCGCGGCTTACCTATTGCTCAACGTGATCACGATTCTCGCGGGCGCTTATCAGGTTTTTCAGCACCCCGAAGTCATTCCGAATTGGAAGAACGCTTTGCTGGCACACCCAAAAGTACACGGTAATCCCCTGCTCATCGTCGGCGTCGCGTTAATGCTCTTCCCCAAACTCGCCCTCGGTCTTTCGGGCTTTGAAACCGGCGTCGCCGTAATGCCACTCGTGGCAGGCGACGCGAATGACACGCAACGTCAACCGGCGGGACGCATTCGCAATACGCGCAAGCTGTTGCTGTGGGCGGCGTTGATTATGAGCGTGCTGTTGATTTCGAGCAGCTTCGTGACCACCTTGCTCATTCCGGCAGCAGAGTATGGGCAAGGTGGCAAAGCTGCCGGACGCGCGCTTTCTTATCTGGCGCACACCTATCTCGGCGACGTATTCGGTACGGCTTATGATTTGAGTACGATTGCGATTCTCTGGTTCGCAGGCGCTTCGGCAATGGCGGGCTTATTGAACATCGTGCCACGTTATTTGCCGCGTTACGGCATGGCGCCAACTTGGGCGCGTGCTTCACGGCCTTTGGTTTTGATCTATACGTTGATTGCTTTCGTTGTGACGATCGTTTTCAAAGCCAACGTCGAAGCGCAAGGCGGTGCTTATGCGACCGGCGTACTCGTGCTGATGAGTTCCGCCGCGCTGGCCGTGACGCTTTCTGTTCGCAAGAACGGTTTGCAAAAAATTGCCTTTGCGCTCATCACGCTGGTCTTTATTTATACGACGGCGGTGAACATTTACGAACGGCCCGATGGCGTAAAGATCGCTTCGTTTTTCATCGGTGCCATCATTGTGGCGTCTTTGATTTCGCGTACTTTGCGCTCGACCGAGTTGCGCGTAGACAAAGTCATCCTCGACGACGTAGCCAAGCAATTCATTGACCAATCTGCTTGCGCAGGACGCACCATCCGCGTTGTCGCCAATCGCCGCGAAATCGGCGACATCAACGAATACCGCTTCAAAGAAAAAGAAAAACGCGATGCCAACCACATCCCCAAAGAAGACCCGATCATTTTTCTGGAAATCAAGATCAGTGACGCTTCAGAATTTTCTGGCGTGATGCGCGTACGCGGAGTGCAAATCGGCGACTACTTCGTGCTGCGTACGAAAAGCCCCGCCGTACCCAACGCCATCGCGGCGCTGCTCTTGCACCTGCGCGACGAACACAACGCCAAACCGCACGCTTATTTCGGCTGGACGGAAGGCAATCCGCTCACCTATGCCATGAAATTCATCATGCTCGGCGAAGGCGACACGGCTCCGGTCACGCACGAAATCCTGCGGCAGGCCGAACCAGACCCCGCCCAACGCCCTTCGATTCACGTCGGCGGATGATTTTTTCATCAGGTCTGGACAGCTAAAGCCGCGAACGTTTAGGATACGCGTTTCGTGAAAGAGCCTGAGAGCGATCAAATTGAACCTTATGACGAACGGCAGGCTGATGAGCGTGATGGCAAGCTACAACTGCGGTTGCGCCGTAACACATACGTCGCCATCGCCTTGATGTTGCTGCTCGCTTTCGGTTTCTCAGGCCGCCGAATGATTTTTGGCGTAGCGTTAGGCAGCGCGTTGAGCCTGCTTAACTTACGCTGGCTGACTGGTAGCGTTCGCGGCATCCTGAATCAGGCGGTGATGATGCAAAACGGTCAAGTACCGCCATTCACCGCTGGCAAATTGATTTTGCGCTATTACCTGGTGGCTTTGATTATCGGAGCCGCCCTCTGGACAGGCGATTTTCACCCGCTCGGCATCGGCGCAGGCTTCGCGGCCTTCGTTTTCGGCGTAATGATCGAAGCGGGCTATCGGTTCTTTTTAGTAATGCTCGGACGCGAAGCTCCTGAAGATCGCGCGCCTGAAACCCATCATAACGAATAACTTTCGAGCTATGTTTTTACTGAATTTCATTCTACAAAGCGGGCTGCAACACGGACAGGAAGCCGCACACGGTGTAACCGAAGCAGCTCAAGGCGCAGCGCCAGCCGCTGGTCACAGCGGCGAACACGTTCCGGTCATTGTCGAAAAGCTCAACGACTTTTTCGGCCCGGCGCTCTTCAGCCTGCAATCGAATATCATGCCGCCGATTTATAAGGCCGTGAAAATCTTCGGCGCGCATTGGCCCGGCGAGGGCATGACTTACGAACAATATCGCCACGCGGGTAATCTGCCGTTGCCGACGCACATCGTGATGTTTTTCTTTGTCGTGTTGATCGCCGTCGTCGTGCTGAACTTCCTGCGCGGCAAGCTCTCGACCGAAAATCCATCGAACAAACAACAAGGCTTTGAAGTCGGCGTTGAAGCCATCCGCAGCTTGCTTTCTGACTTGGTAGGTCCTGGTGGCATGAAGCATTTCCCCATCGTTGCCACGTTTGGCTTGTTAATCCTTCTTTCAAACTTGACAGGAATGCTTCCCGACATGGTTGCGCCGACCGCGAATTTCAATATGACACTGGCGTTGGCCTTGTCGTCTTTCATTTACTACAACTACGTCGGCATCAAAGAGAACGGCTTGCTGGGACACCTGAAACATTTCTGCGGCCCTGTCTTGTGGCTTGCGCCGTTGATGTTCCCAATTGAAATCATCTCGAATCTCGCGCGCATTATGAGCTTGAGCATGCGCCTGTTCGGCAACATTTATGGCGAAGAACAAGTCAGCGGAGCCATCGCGCAAATGGTTCAATGGGTCGTACCCGCTTTGCTGATGCCACTGGGCTTGCTGACCTCGTTCCTGCAAACTTTTATCTTCATCGTGCTTTCGATGGTTTATCTCGGTGAAGTCTCGCACCACAGCGACGAACACCACGCTGAAGAACATCAAGACGACCATCACGGCGAAATCGCGCACGCCCACGCGGCTCCGGCCCACTAACGATTTTTGGCGTTGCAAGCGCAATGCTGTTTTAGCGGACATTCACTGATCTTTGCTCAACCGACTTCTATAAAAAAAGCGAACTTACGCAGTCGTGGAGCAGGCGTTTTCCCAAAAGACGTACTCGCAACCCTGGCGTCGCCTTGATCTCGGAGCCTGTCGAACCTGAGCAGTGAACCTCTCGCATCATCGAACGTAAAATCTGACGCGGCGAATTTTCATAACGCAGTTCATACCGATTCGTCGTCACGACGATGAACGTTCGACTCACTACATTCTCAAAAGGAGAAAACACAATGAAACGCAATATGATTCGTCTGGCAGTCAGCGTGATGACGCTCGCGTTCACGGCGGTCAGCGCAATGGCGGCTGACCCCGGAGCGGCAGCAGCGGCTGACGTAAGCTGGGGCAGCAAAGGTTTGGGTTATCTCGCGGCAGTCGTGGGTATGGCTCTCGCCGCTGGTCTTTGCGGCCTCGGCCAAGGCCGCGTCGCGGCGGCGGCTTGTGAAGGCATGGCGCGCAACCCTTCGGCTTACAACCGGGTTCAGTTAGCCTTGATTCTGGGCTTGGCCTTTATCGAGACACTGGTAATTTTCACGTTCGTCGTCGTGATTCTCGTGATGAACAAGTGGTAATTGGTCGCCTTGAATTCACCTGCAAAAAAAGGCGCATCGGAATTCCGGTGCGCCTTTTTTGTTTGGCTATTCGTAACTCGTCACGTTGCGCGACTTTTCTCGGTGTCGTTCCAACGCCAGTGCGATCAGCCGATCCAGCAAGTCGCCATAACTCAACCCACTGGCCTCCCACATCTTGGGATACATACTGATCGAAGTGAATCCGGGCAGCGTATTGATTTCGTTGACGTAAAGCGCGCCTGTCTCTTTTTCCAAAAAGAAATCCACTCGTCCGAGTCCCGCGCCGTCTACGGCCTGAAAAGCGCGGATGCCGAGTTGTTGAATTTGTAGCGTGAGTTCGTCGGAAAGCTGCGCCGGAATCACCAGCCGTGCGCCATCGGCGCTGATATATTTCGTCGCGTAATCATAAAAGTCTGCTGACTCAGGCACGATCTCGCCGGGCAGACTCGCACGCGGTTCGTCGTTGCCGAGAATGCTGACTTCGATCTCGCGCGCGTTGACGCCGCGTTCGATAACGATCTTGCGATCAAAGCGCGCGGCGAGGGCAATGGCTTTATTCAACGAAACCGCATCGGTCGCTTTAGAAATTCCAACCGAAGAACCCAGATTGGCGGGTTTGACGAAACAGGGGAAACCGATTTCAGCGATGACCTGCGCTTCGATGCGCAGCGGATCGGCTTCCCATTGCGTACGCAAAAAGTGGGTGAACTCGACGATGGGCAGACCGGCTTCGCGAAAAAGGCGCTTCATCACGACTTTGTCCATCCCGCAAGCCGAACCCAACACGCCGCATCCGACGTAAGGCACGTCGGCCATTTCGAGCAACCCTTGAATCGTACCATCTTCGCCGTAAGTGCCGTGCAACACGGGAAAAATCACATCCAGCTTTTCATTCGTCGCATTCGTTTCGGTTTCAAATCTCGCCAGCCCCTGTCGCGTAGGGTCGCCGAAAATAGCTACGGGCAAGTCGCCGGTTGCCATCACCGAACTGGGCAACAGATTGGTAGCTTCGCGCGAAGCCAGCCAGCGCCCCTGCTTGGTGATGCCGATCGGCACGACTTCGTATTTGTTGCGATCCAACGCATTGATAACTGATTCCGCTGAACGCAGCGAAACTTCGTGTTCGCCCGAACGTCCGCCGAAAATGACTCCGACTTTGAGTTTTGCTGACAAGTAGGTTTTCTCCAGTTCACATAATTTTTTTGCCGAGGGCTGACAGAATGAGTTGCACGCCGAGTTCAGCGGTTTTATTCGCAGTGTCGAACACAGGATTCACTTCAGTCAGCTCAAATGAAAGCATCTTGCCGGAATCGGCGACTTTTTCCATCGCCAGATGGCTTTCCCGATAAGTCGGGCCGCCGGGCACGGGCGTGCCTACGCCGGGCGCGAAAGCAGGATCAACGAAATCCATATCCATCGTTACGTGAAAACCCGCAGTGCGCCGCGAGGCCAGCGAAATCGCTTCATCCATCACGGCGCTCATGCCGCGTTCGTCAAGATCGCGCATCGTGAAGATGCGAATGCCCGAAGCCTTGAGCGTAACGGCTTCATCGGTATCAACGCTGCGTGCGCCGATGAGTACGCAATCTTCGGGATGAACTTTCGGCGCGAAGCCGCTCAAATGCGTTAGCTCTTTTGCGCCCTGTCCGAGAATCGCGGCGAAAGGCATGCCGTGAATATTGCCCGACGTGGAAGTCTCGGGCGTATTCATATCGCCGTGTGCGTCGAACCAAATCACGCCTACACGCTGTTCATGCTTGCGGTAATAAGCCGACAAGCCCGCTACCGTACCCGCCGCAATCGAATGATCGCCGCCTAACACAACGGGAATTGAGCCTGCGCCCAACGCGGCTTCGACCTGATCGGCGAGCGTCTGGCAAGCAGCGGCAATTTCAGGCAGATATTTCGCGCGCGGATCAACGACTTGCATCATCTCAGCATTGCGCACGGGAATGTTTCCGACATCCGTAATCTCGTAACCAAGCTGTCGCAAACGTTTGTTGAGTTCCGCAACGCGGACAGCACTCGGCCCCATGTCCACGCCGCGCCGGTCTGCGCCCAAGTCCATCAACACGCCGATGATTGTTGCTTTCTGTCGCGGGTTCAGCATAAAAAATTCTCTCAGGTGCGCGTCATTATAGCTTTCACTGCGACGCGGTTGAACAATACTGCAGGGTCTATTCATTCTCGGTCTTTGAAAAGAGCGTTTCCCCCATAGAATGAAGTTGCGAAACCAATTCAAAGGAGAAACGCCCGATGAACACACAAACGGTGTCACTGTCAGATGCTTTAGCAGAAATTCCCGATTTTCGCCAAGCGCAAGGTCGTCGTTACGAGTTACGCCAAGTCTTGTGGCTGTTCGACCAACTGCTCGTGAACTGCCTGACAATGTGTACCGCCTTTGGCGAGCCAGGCGCGGACCGTGCGTTCATCAATTTCAAAGGCCGCCACAATCGCCCGTACCGGACAACCGTGCGCCAGCAAGGTCAGCACCAACGTCACGCGCGTCGCATCCGATTGGAGCCGATAAAACGGCGTACCCCGCCGGGCGCTAAAAGTTTCTTGCACATGCTGCACTTGAAACGCTGTTCTTTTTGCGAATGTACGCCTAATGTTGCCTTCGCCGCACCGCCCTCTGGCAGGACAGTCGGTGTTAGGACAAAATGCATGCTCCAGGGCGAGGGGGGTAATCGTTTCTGGTTTCATCACTCAGGTTGTGCCCCAAACCCCTGACTATTCCAGACTCAAATCCATTCTCTCCACGGTTGTTTGTGGAGCTACCCCGCCTGATTTCTGTTCACACTAATCGGTTGAAACGAACTCTTTTCAATCAGGTGCGACGAGCATGTCTCTTAAACGGACAAGGAGTGGAGACGTTATGCGATAGCTTTTGATTGGTAGCAGCTTGTTATTGTTATTGGGCGGCGCAGCCATCGCCACGGTGGCTAAAAAAATTACTGCTAGAACTAGCCAATGCATTTACAAAACGAACCATGGTGGGCTATAAGTCAATCGTTGGAGAAAAGTTTTCTTCAGCAGGCAACGTGCTTACGGTTCTCACGATCATAGGCACGAACGATTTCAATAGCGCGCCTCACTTCACAAGACCAGTTGCGCTAAACTAAAACCTTTGTTTTTTCAATTAACACTCGTCGTGGCTCTGGCTGCGTCCTTTTTGACCCGTTCTCACATTTGCGGGTTTCGCATGCCCACTCACACGAGTACGTCTAACTTTAAAGGAGAATCTCACTACTTATGAAACCCTCATTCAAACTTACACAGGCGATTTTTTCACTGTTTGCGCTGGCGCTGATGTCGGTGGCGACAATGGCGGCAGATCCGGGCGCGCCCTATCCGGCGGCTTCGGAAGTTAGCGATCAAAAGGCTGGTTCGGTGTTGTTCTACAACATCTACACCTCGACGCC
>JAYSVR010000222.1:0-2100 GCA_043718445.1 Acidobacteriota bacterium
GACGCGCGAACCGCAGTTGCTGAAAATCGCCAAAGAGAGTTTGCCGACCTTCCCGCTCGACGAACTCGACGTGTTGATCGTAGACCGCATCGGCAAAAATATCAGCGGTTCGGGGATGGATCCGAACATCGTCGGGCGCATAGGCATTCGCGGTGAAGCCGATGCCGAAAAGCCGCGCATCAAGGTGATCGTGGCAACCGACTTAACCGACGAATCGCACGGCAACGCCTGTGGCATCGGCATGGCCGACGTAGTGACCAAAAGACTCAAAGACAAAATTGATTGGGACGTGACTTACATGAACGGCGTCACCAGCGGTTTCTTTGAACACTTCGCCTTGCCGATTGTCGCGCCGACTGACCAAAAGGCTTTTGAATGGGGCATACGCGCCAGCCATGACCCGAAACGCCCCAAGCGAATTGCTCGCATCAAAGATACGTTGCACTTGAGCGAGCTTTATCTCTCGCCCGCCGCGCTCGAAGAACGCCATCGCAACGTCGAACTCATCAGCGAGCCTGCCAGCTTGTTTAACGAACAAGGCGTGCTGATTCCGTTCTAAAAATTATGGGCTTGCGCGATTACATCAGGATGCGTTGTGACCATGAATCCATTCGCGTCATCGCGTCTTGTCCTTGTGTTGCAAAGATAATATCCAATTGTCTTGTCAAAGCACCGACTCGCCCTTAGCATACGCCCGCTCTCACGCACGCTTTAATTGAATGCAAAACGCTGACGGGATTCAGTTGATCCCTCTTAAACATTTGCCGGAAGTTCACCCCGGAGATGATCTGACCGCACTGATTGGCACTGCCGCACAAGACGGCGGGCTGACTTTGCAAAACGGCGATTGCCTCATCGTCGCGCAAAAGATCGTTTCCAAAGCCGAAGGCCGATTGGTTCAATTAAGTTCTGTCACGCCCTCCCTGTTTGCCCTGGAAATCGCCGCGCAGCAACAGCGCGATCCGCGTTTGATCGAAGTCGTCTTACGCGAATCGGTTGAGATTGTGCGGATGAATCCACACGTACTGATTACTCTCACTAAACACGGTTTTATCTGTGCCAACGCTGGCGTAGATCGCTCGAACGTCATCGGAGAAGATTGCGTAGCCCTCCTACCGATTGATCCTGACGCTTCGGCGCGTGCGCTGCGCCAGCAGTTGGCTGAACGTCTGCAAATCGAAGTCGCGGTCATCATCACCGACACCTTTGGACGCGCGTGGCGCGAGGGCCTCACGAACGTCGCCATCGGCATCGCTGGTATGAATCCGTTGAGCGATTTGCGCGGCGACACTGATGATTACGGCAAGCCTTTGTCAGCCACTGTGCTGGCAATCGCCGATGAGATTGCCGCAGCTTCAGGGTTGCTGATGCGAAAGACTGCGCGCATCCCCATTGTTATCGCGCGCGGTTGTCCGCTTGAGTACGGCGAATATGCCTCCCAATCATTGATTCGCCCGAAAGAACAAGACCTCTTTCGCTAAATTTGGCGCTGACACCGATCTGCGGTTTCGTTTCCCGTCCCCACTAAGGAAGGGAAGAAAAAAAATCCTCGTAACCAAGCTCGCGCTAATGTTGCGCATTGTCTGTCGATCCTTCACCGCCCGATTCACGGTAATCAGGCGGCGTTGTGACGATGCGTGGTGGCGGGCCGAGGTTACTTATTCCCCCTAACGCAACAATCATGATTACTGCTCTTGCCGGAGGTGTCGGCGCAGCCAAGCTGTTAGAAGGCTTGGTGCGCGTGATGCCGCCCGAAAACCTCTCGGTCATCGTCAACACCAGCGATGACATTCAAATGTTTGGCCTGCACATTTCCCCTGACGTAGACATCGTGACCTATACGCTGGCCGGTCTTGTGAATCCGGTGACTGGTTGGGGCTTAGTGAACGATACGTTTTATGGCCTTGATTCGCTGGTCAGGCTTTATGACAGCGAACGCTGGTTCAATCTGGGCGACCGCGATCTGGCTACGCACATTTATCGCACCGATCAATTGCGGCGCGGCAAAACGCTCACTGAAATCACGCGCCGTATTTGCGAATTGATGGGAGTCACAACGCGCATCTTCCCCGTCACCGACGCCTTTGTGCCGACCACGAT
>JAYSVR010000223.1:0-20318 GCA_043718445.1 Acidobacteriota bacterium
TGCGCGTGATGCAAACGTTCTATCGCCGCCGCCATCGCAACGTGATTCCGATTTTGATTTTGGGTGGCAACGAAGTCGCTGAAATGTGCGTGAACGAAATCGCGCACGATCCGCGTTTGGGCCGCCGTGTCGTAGGCATGGTCACCGCCGACGGACGCGCGCCGCAAAGCGAGAGTTTGCGGCAATGGCCTACGCTGGGACGTTATGACGAGATGCATCGCTTCATTCGTTTGCATGGCATTCGTGAAGTCCTCATCACCGACCCGACGATTGCGCCGGAATTGCTGTTTGAAACGATGGTCAAATGCGGACGCGGCACGCGCATCAACTTTCGCATCGTACCCAACCTGCTCAACTGCATTCCGCGTAAAACTTATGTTGAGCAACTCGGCACCGTACCGATGGTGCGGTTGTTTGAAGAACCGCTTTCGACTTCGGCGCGCTTGCTAAAACGTGCCGTAGACGTTGTCGTCAGTTCGTTGTTGTTGGTGCTGACTTCGCCTTTCTGGTTGTTAATCGCGCTCGCCATTAAATTAGAAGCGCGGCGGCGCGGCACTGACGGTTCGGTGTTTTATAAGCAGGAACGCGTCGGCATGGATGGCCACGTATTTTTGCTTTACAAATTTCGTTCGATGATCGGCGATGCGCAGGGCGACGAAGCTCATCGCAACTTCATGCAACACCTCATCAAGACCGGCGAAGCCAAACACGCCAACGGCACACAGGGGTTGTATAAATTCGCCAACGAACAGCGCCTTACCCGCATCGGCCGCTGGTTGCGCCGCTTGAGCCTCGACGAATTGCCGCAAATCTTTAACGTATTCAAAGGCGAAATGAGTTTGGTCGGCCCGCGTCCGCCGCTGCATTACGAAGTCGAATGTTACGAAGCCTGGCATCGCAAGCGCCTCGATGTGAAACCCGGCCTTACCGGCTTGTGGCAAGTCAGCGGACGCTATCACGTCTCGTTTGCCCAGATGGTGCAACTCGATATTTTTTACATTGAGAATTGGTCGCTTTGGCTCGATCTCAAAATTATTCTGAAAACCCTGCCCGCGTTATTTATGCGCGAACACGCCCCGTCAGAAAAAGCTGAATAATGCCTGAATAACCTTGCGTGAGTTGTTTGCGTCAGCCCAGCCTCGTTGGCTAATCTACTTGCCGTCCGTTACTAAAAAAAATAACGCAACGTCCTTGCCAACGCAGCGGCGCTGCACAACTAAATTCCAGTACAAAAGGGAAGAAGGAAATACCACCATGAAAAGTTATTTGAAAATATTTGTCGTGCTGTTTTTGGCGCTGGCTGTCAGTGCAAACGTGGCGTGGGCACAGGCTTCGGGTTCGACCGCCGAGTTGCGCGGCCAGGTGGCTGATGCCAACGGCGCAGCGATTCCAAATGCGAAACTTACGTTGACCGATACGGCCAAAGGCACTGCGCGTTCGGGCGTGTCAGATGCCGCCGGGGCTTATGTCTTTATCGGCTTGTTGCCGAGCGTTTATGAACTCAAAGTCGAAGCCGCCAATTTCACGAGCGGCCTCACGCGCCTCGAACTCACGGTCGGTCAACTCGGCGTCGCCGACGTGACGCTCAAAGCGGGTGGCCTCACCGAACAGATCGAAGTCGTCGCGGGTACCGAAGTCGTAGAAACCGCGCGCACGGAACAATCCGCTGTCATTGATAACAAACAGATTGCCAACCTGCCGATCAATCGCCGCAACTTTTTAGATTACGCGCTGCTCACGCCCGGCGTAGTGGATGCCGACAGCATCGCCGACTCATCAGACTTTCGCGTAGGCCAGACGCCGCAATCCGGCTTGTCGTTCGGCGGCAACAACGGACGCGGCAATATGGTGCAAGTGGATGGCGCTGAAACGTTAGGCTCATCGGGCGGCGTACAAGCGACGATCAGTCAGGAAGCGGTGCAGGAATTTCAAGTCGTACGCAACAGTTACAGCGCTGAATTTGGCGGCGCAGCGGGCGGCATCGTCAACATCGTTTCAAAATCGGGCGCGAACCGCTATTTCGGCAGCGCCTTCGGCCTGTTTCGTGATAAGTCACTTGACGCGCGCAATGCCTTCGATTTCAACCCGCAAGGCCAATCGCCTTTCAACCGCCAGCAATATGGTGGCTCGGTTGGCGGCGCGTTGAAACAAGACAAAACCTTTTTCTTCTCGGCGCTCGAACGCTTGCGCCAAAAACGCACAGTCTTTCTCAACCTCAACGACACTTCGCAATTCGACCTAAACGCGAACTCGACCAATCCGACGGTGCGCTTGCAAGCGACGCTGTTCGATTTTTTGGCGAACAGCGCGACAACGCCCGCTGCGTTGCGTCCGGTCGTTGCGCCGTTGCGCGCGGCGTTGACGACGACGAATTACGCGCGCACCTTGCAACTGTTCAGTCAGGCCAGCGGACAGTTCCCGTTCAAAGAATCGCAAACCCAATTCTCGACGCGCCTCGATCACAACTTCAGCGACAAGAGTACGGGTTACGCGCGCATCAATTTCACCGACGGCGTATTCGAAAATCAGGCTGCCGGAGCGTTGACCGCTGTTTCACGCGGACGCAAATTCGATGGTTTCAACGGCGGTATTTTGCTCTCACACAATTACCAATTGAGCAGCACCACGCTTAACGAATTGAAGCTGCAATTTTCGCACACGCGCTCGACCTTTTTGGCGAACGATCCGAACGGCCCTGAAATCAATATCGAAGGCTTCGGCTTTTTCGGACGCGACATTTTTCTGCCGTCTAAAACCATCGAACGCCATTACGACATATACGACAACTTCTCCAAAATCGCAGGCAATCACTCGTTCAAGTTCGGCGGCTCGGCTTTCATTCACGACATTTCGAGTTCGAGCGACACGTTCTTTGGCGGACGTTTCAACTTCGGCGCGGCGATTCCGTTGTCGAATATCATCGCGCTCAATCCGGCCTTAGGCCCGGCGGTAGCGACCGGCTTATCGCAGTTTTTGCAAGCCGCGAATCCCGCGTTGTTGCCTGCGCTCGCGACACCGATCACGGCGCTGCAATCTTATAACCTGGGTTTGCCCATCGTTTATCAACAGGGCTTTGGCGACCCCAGCGCCGACAGTTGGACGAGCCGTTACGGTTTTTATGCGCAGGATGCGTGGCAGCTCAAATCGAATTTCACGTTAAATTACGGCATGCGTTATTCGCTGCACGACGAGCCGTTTTTCATTCCGACTTACAAACGCGACTGGCAACCGCGCGCGAGTTTCGCGTGGGATCCGTTCAAAAACGGCAAGACGGTCGTGCGCGGTGGTGGCGGCATTTTCGTAGGCTTCCTTAACAACGCCGTCGCCAACGTGACCACCGAACTCAGTGGGCGCGGCGAACCCGGCAACATCAACATCGTGTTGGCGACGGCTACGTCAAATGCTTTGGGCTTGCCGACTTCGTTCACCGTTTATCAAACGTTGCTGGCGCGCGGCGTCATCGGTCAACGTCCGATTGCTTTGTCTGACATCACCGCCGCGCCGATCAGCTTGACGCCCGGCGCTGGTCGTCCGCTCGAAGTCCGCTTTCGTTTAGCGCCGGGCTATCGCAACCCTACGACTTATCAAGCCAGCTTCGGCGTGCAACGCGATCTGGGCAAAGGTTTTTCGGCAGACGTGAATTATCTTTACGTGCGCGGTTTGCACATCACGCGCAACCGCGACATCAATCAATTCAAAGCCAGCGGCCCGATCAATGCGCTCAACCCAGACGGAGGCGCGACCTTCGTGCGTTTCCCCGCCGCCGGACAAACGACCGACTTTCTTTCGCCCGCGCGCTTGCAAGACAACGTCTATGAAACGACGGCGAATTCGTTCTATCACGCGCTGACGATGCAAGTGCAAAAACGTTTCGCTACGCGCTTCAGCCTCAACGCGCATTACACGTTGTCGCGCGCGGTTGATGAAGTCACTGATTACAACAGTGATTTTTCGGCACAGAATCCGTTGAACCTGCGGCTTGATCGCGCGCTGTCGGCTTTCGATCAGCGCCACCGTTTTGTGGCGAGCGGCGTGTTGCAAAGTCCGTTTGAGAATCCGTTTGCCAAAGATTGGTCAGTCGCGCCGATCTTCGTCGCGCAAAGCGGACGCCCCGTGAATCTGTTGTTGGGCTTCGACGCCAACGCCGACGGACGTTCGCAATCTGATCGCCCCGGTCAGGCCGGACGCAACACCGCGCGCAGCGAAGCCTTTTACAGTTTCGACATGCGATTGGCGCGGCGCTTTTTGGTAAAAGAAAACCGCTTCCTCGAATTCACGATGGAAGGTTTCAACCTGTTTAATCGTACGAACCTGCTCGGCATCAACAATACGCTGGGCGCGGCTTGTACGACTTCGGACGGCGCACGCTTCACGCCCTGCACGGCAGCAGGCGCGGTACGCATCACCGACTTCTCGCTGGGCGGACGCACTGACCGCAAACCTACCGAACCGCTCGGCTTCACGTCAGCGGCTGACGCACGACAGTTTCAGTTGGGGGTGCGGTTTAACTTCTGATTGGTTGAGCTTGATTAACCAACAAGGGCGGCAAGGCGAAAGTTTTGCCGCCCTTTTGCATGAAATCGCAACCTTGTCAGTCTCAAACCTCGCACATAGAATGCGCGCCAGTATTTCCCGCAAAACTTTCCTGGTAATTTTCAACCGCTGAATTTGAGGAGCCGACATGCTTCGTGTCAGAACTTTCGTGCCTGTCCTATTGGTCGTGCTTTGCGTGGCTTATTTCTTGAAGCCCGCTGCTGACAGCCAAACCGCTGTGCCGCCGCAGTTGCGTGCGCAGAAAAATACGTGGACGCCGCTGATGGATGTGCTTGCGCCCAAACGTCCGCGCGTGACCGATGCGCAACTCGCCAAGCTCAAGGCGCTGCAAATCGAAAACCTCTGGGGTGCAGCGCAAAACAAAGGATTCAAAAACTGTTTCGTCAGTCACCTGAAAGCTACGCAACCCGGCCTCAAGCTGGTAGGCCGCGCCTTGACCATGCGTTATATGCCTGCGCGTCCCGACCTTGACGAAGCCGTTCAGCAACTCGCCAAAGAGGGCGATTGGGATTACCGCTTCAATACGCGCGGCGGCGAAGACGCGCAAGCCGGTGATGTCGTCGTGGTTGAGTTAGGCGGCATGGTCGAACGGGCTACGTTTATGGGGACGATGACCGGACTGGCGATCAAGTTGCGCAACACGAATGGCATTGTGGTGGACGGCGGCATCCGCGACCTCAACGGCTTTTTGCAATGGAAGGATTACCCGGTTTATTACGCCGGAGCGCACGCTTCAGCGATGGTTGATCAAGTAGGCGTTGACTGGAATTCGCCCATTCGCATCGGCACTGTCACCGTGCTGCCCGGCGATGCCGTCGTAGGCGATGAAGAAGGCTTGCTCTTCCTCGCGCCGCAAATTCTCGACGAAGTCATCACCGCCGCCGAGACGCAAACTTACAACGAAGATTTCAAGGAAGAAGCCATGCGTAGCGGCAAATTCAAGACGCGCGATATTTATCCGCGCTTGAGTCCGGCGGCAGAAAAAGCGTTTGAAGAGTGGAAGCAGAAACATCCGCGCAAGCCGTAACTTGGCTATTCAGGGTGGCGTTGTATGCTACGGCATCGCTGACAGAAGAAAGAGCCGATAGAGGAAAGAGAAGGATATAAAAAACGAAATGAAGTATTCGGTATTAGACACTTTTGCGGGGGCTGGCGGCTTTAGCCTGGGGTTTGAGTTGGCGGGAGCCAACGTGGTTGGAGCTATCGAAATGGATGATTGGGCCTGTGAAACCTTTCGGTTTAATCACCCAGAGGCCACGGTGCTGCAAGGCGACATCACGACGATGAGCGATCAGCAAATTATGGATGAGTTTGGTAAGCACAGCCCTGACATTGTTCTCGGCGGGCCTCCCTGCCAGGGGTTTTCGATATGCAATAAAAACAGCGGCGACCCCAAAGACCCTAGAAACACTTTGTTCGAAGAGTTTATTCGTGTAGGCCGTTTGCTTCAGCCGAAGGTGATGATTATGGAGAACGTTCCGAATCTGGTTAAAGCAAGAACTACGAATAAGGAATTGGTGATTGACATCATCGCCGCTGAGTTGCGCAAGCTTGAATATGAGGTCGAATATCGCATCCTTGAAGCGACTGATTATGGCGTGCCGCAAATCAGAAAACGGCTGGTCGTTATTGCTACGCGCGCAAAGTTGGCGAACCCCTTCCCAGAGAAAACCCATACCACCAACCTTACGACACTCTTTCAAGACGAGTTTGATAAATGCCCGACCCTGTGGGAAGCGATCTCGGATTTGCCGGAACTGGAAGCGAGAGAAGGCGCTGAAGAATCGGTATATTGCCAACCGCCCTTGAACGATTACCAACGCGTTTTGCGCAAGGGGACAGACAAGCTGTTTAACCACAAAGCCATGAATCATTCCAAACGGCTGGTTGAGCGATTTGCCTCAATGAATTGGGGCGATTCGATTGCCGATGTGCCCGATCACCTGCGTCCGCTCAAAAGAAACAGCGCGGAGTTTTCAGAAAAAGGCTACGACCAGAACAACCGCCGCATGCATCCTGACCGGCAGTGCCACACGGTGGCCGCATCATTTTACGCCAATTTTGTGCATCCCTATAAAAATAGGAACTTCACTGCGCGAGAAGGGGCGAGGATTCAATCCTTTCCCGACTGGTACGTTTTCAAAGGCAAGCCAACGGTGGTTAGCCATAAGCTGTTGCATCGCGAAGGTCGTTTGGAAGAAAAGCATCTCTGCCAGTACAACCAGGTGGGCAATGCGGTTCCGCCTTTAATGGCAAAAGCCATTGCTGAAAATATCCTCAGCCAACTTCAGGACTAATATGTTTGTTCACGGCAATAATTTGGAGCAAAAGGAACATCACCTTACCAAGTATCGTGACGCGCAAGCGCGCCGTTATTTAACTGAGATCAGGAAACGATACGACCAATGGAAGAAGGCCAATGAGACTCTCAAAGGGCCGGTCTCGCTACTCGTTGAAAGTGACGCTCAGGTTGTGGCTGAACGCGTCAGGCTGCTGAACGAATACAAAGACTTTCTGGATCAGCAACGTTACGCCGAGAAATTCGATTCTCGCTCAAACTTGCATTCCTCGGTTTTAGAAGAATTTATGTATTACTTGCTTAGTGATTTGGTGCGGGACATTTCTGAAAACGCACTGATCGGGAAATCCCATTCCTTCAAAGACGTATTCTTTCGGGCGACTTCCTACCGTGGAATGATTCACGCTCCGCATGCTTTGGTTGAAATTAAAGATCACGACTTTGCCATTGGAGCGAGCGTCAAGGCTTCGATTCAATGTCGTGGTTCAGAAACGTCGGAAATTCATGATTGGGATATTCCCGCCGTCGCCATTGAGTGTAAGACCTATCTTGATAAAACGATGTTGCAAGACGTTTCGACAGCCGCCGAGCAACTCAAGAAAGTGAATCCGAACGCTATGTACATTGTTGTTGCTGAATGGTTGAAGCTCACCGAATCAGTCAATTTGAAGAAGTACAAAATTGATCAGATTTACGTTCTCAGGAAGCAGAAAAATACTGATCGCGAGTTCCGGTATGAAACCGGTTATCAGAAGAATCCTATTTACGCAGACGTGATCGAACATTGTTTCCAGACCGTGCGGACTTTTCTTACCACCGATTGGGAAGGCGGCATTTCTCATGGTCTGGACAAAGGTTTTCTGCTGTAGGTTCGGTAAATCGTTATGCCCAAATACATCGCTTTCCTGCGCGCCGTGAACGTCGGCGGGCGCATCGTCAAAATGGAAGAGTTGCGCGAACAGTTCGCCGCGCTGGGTTTCGCCAACGTCGAAACCTTCATCGCCAGCGGCAACGTGATTTTTGATTCAAAGGTCGCTGACGCGCGCAAGCTCGAAAAGAAAATTGAAAAGCGCTTGCGCGAATGGCTGGGTTACGAAGTCGCCACGATGATTCGTACGCCCGCCGAATTGGAAGCGGCAGCGCAATTCCAGCCCTTTGCGGCAGCCGACATCGCGGCAGCCGGAGCCTTGCACGTAGTCTTTCTCGCCGCCGAACCGCCTGCCGACGCGCGCGAGAAGTTGCGCGACGTGGCGACGGACGTAGACGAATTCAATCTGCACGGACGCGAGCTTTATTGGTTGTGCCGCGTCAAATTCAACGAATCGAAAGTGAAGCCTGCGCAATTGGACAAAGCGTTGGGCAAGACGCCCGCGACGGCGCGCAGCATTACGACGGTCAGGAAGTTGGTGGCAAAATATGGAAACAAATAAGGGAGCAAATTTTATGCAAAACACTTTGAAACGAATCTGCGGTGTCACATTGTTATTGGCGCTGTGTGCATTGGTTCCGGCTTACGGGCAAAAGCCCTCAAGCGATAACAAGGCCGACAAGCCCGAATCGGTTGGCCTTTCGTCGGAACGCTTGCAGCGCATCAACCAACTCATCGAACGCAAGATCACCGAAGGCAAGATCGTCGGCGGACTGACGTTAGTCGCGCGACGCGGCAAGGTGGTGCATCTAGCCGTCGCGGGACAAGCCGATGCCGAAGCCAGCAAGCCACTCAAGACGGATGCGATCTTTCGCATTTACTCAATGAGCAAGCCCATCACGACCGTCGCCGCGATGATGCTGCTCGAAGAAGGCAAGTATCAGTTAGATGATCCGGTGGCGATGTATTTGCCCGAGTTCAAAGACGTGATGGTCTATGGCGAAGGCGGCGCGCTGGTGAAGCCCAAACAGCCGATGACGATTCGTCATTTGATGTCGCATACGTCAGGGCTGACTTACGGCTTCTTTGGCAACACCGAAGTAGACAAGCTTTACCGGTCAGCCAATTTGATGGGGGGTGACCTTACGCTGGCAGAGTTCACGCAAAAACTGGGCAAGTTGCCGTTGCTGTTTCACCCGGGCGAACAGTGGAATTACGGCGTCAGCACCGATGTGTTGGGACGTTTGGTCGAAGTCTGGTCGGGCCAGACGCTCGATGAATTTTTTCGCCAGCGCATTTTCAAACCGCTGGGCATGAACGATACGGGCTTTGACGTACCGGCTGCCAAGCTCGAACGCTTCACGACTAATTATCAATGGGGGATGAATCCGTTGGCGCTGGGCGAAGCCACCGGCAAGCGCATCGTCGCCGATCATCCGAGCAAGAGCCGTTATGCCAGCCCTGCGAAGTTTTATTCAGGCGGCGGCGGATTGGTTTCGACGGCGCAGGATTATTTACGCTTTTGCCAGTTGATGCTCAACGGCGGCGCGCTCGACGGCGTGCGCTTGCTGAGTCCGAAAAGCGTGCAACTGATGACGAGCGATCACACCAAACACGCGCGGTTGCCAGTGGGCGGTGTGGCATTGGGACGCGGCGCGGCGTTCGGGCTGGGCTTTCAAGTTGTCACCGACCCGGCTGACAATCAACGCCTCGGCTCGGCGGGTACGTTTGATTGGGCGGGCGCGGCTTCGACCAGTTTTTTCATTGATCCGAAAGAACAACTCATCGGCATTCTGATGGTGCAGAAAATGCCGACGGATTTTCGGCTGATGGTCGAGTTTCGCACGGCGGTTTATCAGGCGATTGTCGAATCAATGCATCATTGAGGTGAGCGCAATGTCTTTAAGAGTTAAGACAGTAAGCCATCTCAATGCTTACAAGCTGCTCGTCGGATTCAATAATGGGATAGTCAGGGAAATAGATTTGAGCGGCGAACTTTACGGTGAAATGTTCGAGCCGCTAAAAGACCAGTCTTTCTTTCGCCAGGTTGCGGTTAATCCCGATACCAACACAATTGAGTGGCCGAACGGCGCGGACTTTGCGCCGGAGTTTTTGCTGCGACATCAAGCGGAACTCAAAAAGGCAGCTTGACCTCAAGACTTATGGCGAATGAAACCTATCAACAAATCATTCCGATTTTGCGCATTCTCGACGAAGCGAAGGCACGCGAGTTTTATGTGGACTATCTCGGTTTCACCGTCATGTCGGAGCATCGCTTTGAAGCGAACTTCCCGCTGTACATGTTCATCGAGCGCAATGGCTTCGAGATTCACTTGAGCGAACATCACGGCGATTGTGTGCCGGGCGCGGCGGTATTCATCAAGATGACAGGCATTGCAGAATATCACCGCGAACTGACGGCGAAGGATTACAAGTATGCCAAGCCGGGGCTGGAAAAGACTTTTTACAACGCGCTGTGCATGGATGTGAAAGACCCGTTCGGCAACCGGTTGAGCTTCAACGAATCTCTCGACGAGCCAGCCGCTTGAAACAGGCCGGTCGAAAGGAAAGATGTATGCCTCTTTCAGAAGAAGAAATTGATTATCTCGAAGCGCATATTCCCGAACTCGCCGATGCAGCTTTTACGCAAGCCTATTGGCAGGCGTTGGCGGCGGGCAGCAGTGTGATGATTAGCGAAGACGGCGTTTTGTATGAGGTCTTCCCGAATGGCACGCGGCGCTTCGTGAAAAACCTTGCGCCGCCCACCAAAGTGACGATTGGTGAGAAATGGATTTTGCGATGAGGGATGTTCCTCGGTTGAGAATGTTTGCCGGACCGAACGGTTCAGGCAAGAGTACGCTCACATCAGTGATTGGCGCGCACATGTTCGGCGTGTATATCAACCCGGATGACATCGAACGTGAGATCGGCGCGCGGGATTTTCTGGATGTCGCAGCTTACGGCGTCCAGACGACTGCCCAAGAGATTCTGACTTTCTTCGATTCATCAACCTTGTTAGCAAAAGCCGACTTGTTGGATGAAGCCGATCAATTGTCTTTCAGCGATGGCAAGCTGGATTTCTTCGCCGTGAGTGTGAATGCCTATTTTGCATCGGTGGCGGCAGATTTTTTACGCCACAAATTAATCGAAGCGGGTCAGTCTTTCACTTTTGAAACAGTGATGTCTTCGCCTGATAAAGTGACGTTGCTGCAAAAGGCGCAACAGCGCGGCTATCGGACTTATCTGTATTACGTTGCCACCGAAGACCCGGCGATTAACATTTTGCGGGTGCGACATCGGGTGAAGATGGGCGGGCATTCGGTACCCGAAGATAAAATCGTTAGCCGTTATGATCGCTCTTTGAGTTTGCTCGGCGAAGCAATCTTGCACACGAATCGTGCGTATCTGTTCGACAACTCAAACCATACTCGCAGGTGGCTGGCAGAGATTACCGAGGGCCAGACGCTTGAAATGAAAACCGACCAGCTACCTGGCTGGTTTATCAAAGCTGTCCGAGAGAAGTTTAAGCCTGCTTCCAAGTGAAGGCTTAATCTGAAAACCAACAAGGAGTCTTTATGAAACGTCGTGACGCAATGCGCTTGCTGTCATCTGGTATCGCTGGTGGTGTAGCTGGCAGCGCGCTGGGCAGCAATACCGCTTACGCAAATAAACTTGAGAACGAATCTGCCGCTTACGCGCAAGCGACGCGCGGCACGGGGCCGGTCAAGATCAAAGACATCAAGGTTATTTTGACTGCGCCTGATCGCATTCGCCTAGTCGCCGTGAAAGTCGAAACCACCGAGCCGGGCTTGTATGGCTGGGGTTGCGCGACGTTCACGCAACGCGCGCTGGTCGTACAAACGGCGATTGAGAAATATCTCAAGCCGTTTTTGATCGGACGCAATGTGGATGAGATCGAAGACATCTGGCAGTCGTCTTATGTGAGTTCTTATTGGCGCAACGGCCCGATCTTGTTCAACGCGATGTCAGGCGTAGACATCGCGCTGTGGGACATCAAGGGCAAGCGCGCGAATATGCCGGTTTATCAATTGCTCGGCGGCAAGGTGCGCAAGGGCGCTGATTTGTATTTTCATACGTCAGGCCGCGACTTTGCCGAAGTCACTGACAAGGCGCGCGAAGGCATGGCGAAAGGCTATCGTTACATTCGCGTGCAAGCCGCCATCGAAGGCATGGCGACTTACGGCGCAGGACGCGGCGGGCCGACGAACACTACGCCAACGGCGGGCGCGGCTGAAGAAGCGATTGGCCCGACCAATCCGAAAGCGATTTGGGAATCGGCGAAATATGCGCGGCTGTTGCCGAAACTCTTTGCCCACTTGCGCAAGGAACTCGGCGACGACGTTGAATTGCTGCACGACATTCACGAGCGCGTCACGCTGCCGCAAGGCATTCAGATGTGCAAAGACGTTGAACAATTTCGCCCCTACTTTATCGAAGACCCATTTCCGCCCGAAGACAACGCTCATTTCGCGCTGTTGCGCCAACAGTGCGCGACGCCGATTGCGATGGGCGAACTGTTCAACACGCAACAGGAATATTTGCCGCTCATCAAAGACAAGCTGATTGATTTCATTCGCATTCACATCTCGCAAATCGGCGGCTTGAGTCCGGCGCGCAAGGTGCAGGCGTTGTCAGAATTTTTTGGCGTCAGAACGGCGTGGCATGGCCCCGGCGACGCTTCGCCGTTGGCGCACGCCGCGCAACTCGCGCTCGAACTGGCGAGTTACAATTTCGGCATTCACGAAGGCGCGGTGTTTCAACCGAATACGCAGGAAGTTTTCCCCGGCTGTCCGACGGTGAATGACGGCTATATGTTCGCGCAGGAAAAACCCGGCCTCGGCATCGAAGTGAATGAAGCGGTCGCGGCGAAATTCCCGTTCCCCGACGGCCCGCCGCATTTCGATCAAAGCTGGGGGACGACGCGGCGACGCGATGGGACGGTGATTCGTCCGTAAGGTTTGGCATCAACTATGGAACAGGAAATTCTCGAACTCGAACTCGGTTGGGTGAATGCTTTGCTTAACGGCGATGCTGATTTTTTAGCTTGGCTGTATGACGACAAGATCGTTTACATCCACACCAACGCGACGATGGATACCAAAGCCAGTTACCTGAAGAAAATTCGCAAGCGCGAACTGGTTTACCACACGCTCGAACGCACTGAGATTGACGTACGAATCATTGGTGACACGGCGCTGGCGACTTGCCGCTGGAAGCAAACTTCTACGTCAGGTGGCGTCGCGTTTGAAGTAGACGCACGTTACCTGCATGTTTACGCGTACGTGGATGAACGCTGGCTACTGGTGGCGCATCAATCCACAAAAATGGCCGCCAAAGTGGTTTAACATTGAAAGGCTGAACGCATGAAACATTTATTAACTGTCATCTTGCTTGCGCTCGTTGCTTCATCGGCAATAGCGCAAGCCAACCAGAAAGGCTCCGCAGTGGAACAGGAAATTCTAAAACTCGAACAACAATGGGTTGACGCATTGCTCAAAGGCGATGCCGACGCGCTCGAAACGCTTTATGCCGACGGCATGATTTATACGCACACCAACGCCAGCACCGACGGCAAGGCGTCGTATATCAAAAAGATTCGGGACAAGGCGTCGGTTTACGACAAGCTCGACCGCGAAGACATCAAGGTCACCGTCTTCGGCGATACGGCGGTCGTGACTACGCATTGGCGCGTGACTTCGCATAGCGCGACGGCGGTTCACAATACCAATGCGCGGTACGTGCATGTTTACAGCAAGATTAAAGGCCGCTGGCAAATGGTCGTGCATCAATCAACCCGCATTGAATAGTAACCGTAGCGCAATCTGCCGAGATTGCGCCGCTGGCAAAGCTTACCATTGAGAAACGGCGCAACTTCGGCAAGTTGCGCTACCAACTTTGAGGGATACATGAAAAGAACATTCTTGGTTATTGCATTCATCGCGTTGTCAGCTTTCGTGGCTCACGCGCAAGCGCCCGCAGTTGAACAAGCCGTGCTGCAACTCGAAAAAGACTGGGTAGACGCGCTGGTCAAGGCCGACACGGCGAAGCTCGAAACGCTTTATGCCGACACGCTGGTCTATACGCATTCGAGCGGCAGCGTAGACGACAAGGCGAAATATATTGCCAATATGAAAGCAGGTACGACGAAATATATTTCGATTGACCGCGAAGACATCAAGGCCAACGTTTATGGCAACAGCGCCATCGTGACGTGCAAGGCGACGATCAAGCTGAAATCAAACGGCGAAGACCGCACCATCATCGCGAGGATGATTCACGTTTACGCCAAGCTGAAAGGCCGTTGGCAGATGGTCGCGCATCAGACGACGCGGCTGGGTTAAGCAAGTCAATTCACGGACAAAGGAATGCCCGCAAAGGAATAAGACTATTCCTTTGCGGGCATTCCTTTGTCCCATTCTTTTGTCTGAAGGGAGTTTTAAGGCCACACGCCGTCTTTGATTTCTTTGCTCACCAGTTTTTTCGGATCAAGCACGACGTGTTTCACCTTCTTGCGATTCCAGGTGTAAGTGATATGCACCATTCCGTCGCGCGCTTGAATGACGGCTGGATAAGAGTATTCGTCTTGCGGCTTGGTGTTTTCGAGTGCAAGTGCGGCTTGCCAGATTTTGCCGTCAGCGGATAACGCGACATGCAACGCACCGCGCCGCATTCCTTCTCTGGTGGTGTGGTTATAAACCAGCAAGTGTCTGCCGTCTTTAAGCGTCACGCCGTCAATGCCGGAGTTCGGATTGGGTAACGCCGTAGCCCGCAACGCGCTCCAGATTTTGCCTTGATCGCTCGACCACGCTTCGACGATCTTGCCTTGGCGGCTGCGAAAGAGCGCCTGCAATTGTTGGTTGGGATGAAAGAACACCGTCGGTTGAATCACGCCGAATTCCTTGCCGTCATTGATCGCGGGCGTGCGTTGCCACGTCTTGCCCTGATCGCTCGTCCGCTCAAAATGTACGCGCCAGCCGTTGTCTTCGGTTGAAGAAGGGCAGAGCAATTCACCGTTCGCCAGTTCAACGGGTTTGTTTTTGATTGGCCCGGCGATGTCGGCGGGCAGGCGTACGGGCTTCGACCACGTCTTGCCGCCGTCGGTCGAACTCATCAGCATTCCCCACCAAGCGTCAGGACTCGGCCCGACTTTATAAAATAACAGCAACGGCCCTTTCGACATTTGATGCAAGACGGGGTTCCACGTCGGATAGCGTTTGGCAGGTGATTCAACACCGTTGGCGACTTCGACGGGCGTCGTCCATTTGTTGTTCTCAAAACGCGCGACCCAAATGGCTACGTCAGGATGTTTCTCTTTTGTGCCGCCAAACCAAGCGGCGACCAAGCGGCCTTGCGATTCGGCAATCGTTGAAGCGTGGCATTCGGGGAAGGGAGCGGTTTCATAAATGAATTCGCTGGTGATGACGCCAGTCGTTTGCGCTGCGACGGCAACCGCCAGACAGGCAATGAAGGCAAAGCAATAAAGCATTTTCATTGTGAATGTTTCCTCAGTTAATGGTCGTGATGAAGGTTGCGGGCAACTCTTACGGCGCAGTTTGCAAAAACAAAGGCAATAAGGGAAGCCCCGCCAGCGTCTTTTGTCATGCGACTTGATCCATAAGTTGTTTGGTTGTGCATCGCGCGGCTATTGACTCGGCTAAAGGCAGCCAGAACAATGCGCTAAATGTATCTTTTTGAAAGAAGAGTTTTTGAACCCGCGGTACACCCGCACTGAGAATCAAGATGAAACTATTTTTGCTTTTATTCGCATTATTGTTGCCGTTGCAACCAAGTCCTAAACGCATCATCCAGTCCGGCCCGGCGCTGGGGTTGCCGTTCAGTTCGGCGGTGCAGGCGGGCGATTTGATTTACGTTTCCGGCACGATGGCGACCGATGCGCAGGGCAAACTCGTCACGGGTACGATCAAAGAGCAAACCAACCGTACGCTCGAAAACATCGCGCAAGTATTGAAAGCCGCTGGCAGCAACCTCGACCGCGCGGCTTCGGTGCATGTCTATCTGAAAAACGCGAGCGACTTTGAAGCGATGAACGAAGTCTATCGCGCGTTCTGGCCGAAAGCTCCGCCCGTGCGTACGACGATTGTCGCCGGATTGGTTTTGCCTGATGCGTTGATTGAAATTTCACTCACCGCCTTGCGCCGCAACGCTGAACGCAAAGTCATTCTGCCCGCCGGATGGCAGCCGAGTGCGAATTACAGTTACGGAATTCAGTCGGGCGATACGTTATTTTTGGCGGGACTGGTCGCGCGCGACAACCAGGCGAACACGCAAGTCACGGGCGAGATGGCGGCGCAAACCAAGCAGGTACTCGACAACGCGGGCGCGATTCTCAAAGCCGCCGGAATGTCGCACGCCGACGTAGTCAGTTCGCGCATATACATCACCGACACGGCCAAGTTTCAAGAGATGAACGCAGCCTATCGCGCTTATTTCCCGACGGCTCCGCCCGCACGAGCGACGGTGCGCGCGGCGTTGATGAATGCGCAATACGCGGTCGAGATCACGCTGCTCGCCGTCAAGAGCAACGACCGCCAAGCCATCTTGCCGCTTGATGAAAACGGAAAGGCTACGACGCCCAACCCCAACCTGAGCGCCGCCATTCGCGTAGGCAATCGCCTTTATCTTTCCGGTATGTTGGGTAATACGCCAGACAACCAGGATGACGGAAAAGCGCAATCGCAACGTACGCTCGCCGCCTTGGGACGCGGACTGAAAGCCGCCGGATTCGATTGGTCGCACGTCATCGAAGGCCTCGTTTATATAACTGACGTGAAGCATTTTAGCGCGATGAATGAAGCCTACCGCGCGCAAATCAGCAAAGACTTTCCGGCGCGGGCGACGGTGATTGCGGGACTGGTTGCGCCAGATGGCGTGGTCGAAATTATGCTGACGGCGGTCAAATAGCAGGTGGCTCAGATTTCAGTTTATTGAACCTATGAACAAATCACTTTTACTTAAATCGTTATTGCTCTGCTTGCCGCTTTTGCTGTTGGGTTGCCGTGGGGCGGCTCCGACGGCGAGCGTGGCTGACCTGAATTCCATCCGCAATTTTTTGCGCGTGAACGAAAGTTTTTGTACCGGCGGACAGCCCAGCATGGAGCATCTCGCGCAACTCAAGGCCGAAGGCGTCAAGGCCGTTTTTAACTTGCGCGTCGCCAGCGAACACAACGCTGCTGAAGAAGAAGCCAAAGTGCGAGAGCTTGGCATGAAATACGTTCACCTGCCGGTCAGCGCGGCCAGCCCGCAGGCACAACAGGTTGACGAATTTCTAAAACTCACCGATGACCCGGCGAATCGCCCGGCGTTTGTGCATTGCGCCGGAGCCTTGCGCGTCGGCGCTTTCTGGATGATTCGCCGCGTGCTGCGCGACGGCTGGAGCGTCGAAAAGGCTGCGGAAGAAGCCGAGAAAATCGGCTTGCGCAACAATGCCGGGCTGAAAGACTTTGCCCTTCAATACATCAAAGAACACTCAACGCCTCCGCAGAAATGACGAACCATATGCAGCGAATTTTATTAGTCTTGTTGTTATGCAGCGTAAGCGCGCTGGCACAAACCAAGCAGTATGACGTGGTGATTTATGGCGGAACTGCCGCTGCGGTCACGGCTGCCATCCAAGCCAAACAGATGGGCAAGACGGTCATCATCGTTTCGCCCGACACGCATCTCGGTGGCTTGTCGAGCGGCGGACTTGGTTTCACCGACACTGGCAACAAAGCCGTCATCGGCGGACTCGCGCGCGAGTTTTATCATCGCGTTTATCAGCATTATCAAACGCCTTCGGCGTGGCAGCAGGAACGGCGCGATCAGTTCGGCAACAAAGGGCAGGGAACCGTCGCGCTGGATGGCGAGAATCGCACGATGTGGATTTTTGAACCGCACGTCGCCGAGCAGGTGTTTGAAGAGTTGATTGCCGAATACAAAATCCCTGTCGTGCGCAATGAATGGCTGAATCGCAAAAACGGCGTGAAGAAAAACGGATCGCGCATCGTTTCGTTCAAGACATTGAGCGGCAAGACTTACACTGGCCGAATGTTTATTGATGCGACGTACGAAGGCGACCTGATGGCAACGGCAGGCGTCAGCTATCACGTAGGCCGCGAGTCGAAAGCGCAATACGACGAGCAATGGGCGGGCGTGCAAACGGGCGTGTTGCACCACAAACATCATTTCGATGCAGTCAAAGAGCGCATCAGTCCTTATTGGATTCCGGGCGATCCGACGAGCGGAGTCTTGCCGCGCATCTCGACTGCGCCGCCGGGCGAATATGGCGCGGCGGATAAAAAGCTTCAGGCTTATTGTTTTCGCCTTTGCATGACCGACCACAAAGCGAACCGCGTGCCCTTTCCCAAACCGGCAGGCTACGACGCGAAGCAATATGAATTGTTGTTGCGCGTCTTCAACGCAGGCTGGCGCGAGACCTTTCAAAAATTCGACCGCATCCCGAATCACAAGACCGACACCAACAATCACGGGCCGTTCAGCAGCGACAACATTGGGATGAATTACGATTATCCTGAAACCAGTTATGAACGCCGCCGCGCCATCATCAAAGAACACGAGCAATATCAAAAAGGCATGCTTTGGCTTATGGCGAACGACACGCGTATGCCCGCCGATGTGCGCGCAGCCGTCAGCCAGTGGGGTTTGGCGCGCGATGAGTTCAAAGACAACGGCAATTGGCCGCATCAGATTTATGTACGCGAAGCGCGCCGCATGATCGGCGCTTACGTGATGACTGAAAACGAATTGTTGAAAAAACGCGCTACGCCTGACTCAGTCGGCATGGGTTCTTACGGCATGGATTCGCACAACATTCAGCGTTACATAGTTGGCGCGGGCAAAGACGCTTACGTGCAAAACGAAGGCGACATCGGCGTCTCGACGAACGGGCCTTATCAAATTGCTTACGGTTCGCTCGTGCCGAAAAAAGGCCAGGCCAATAATTTGCTCGTGCCGGTAGCAATGTCGAGTTCGCATATTGCTTACGGCAGCATTCGCATGGAGCCGGTGTTTATGATTTTGGGTCAGTCGGCGGCGACGGCGGCGGTGCTGGCGCTTGATAGCAAGCTGGCGGTACAGGATGTGCCTTATGCGAAGTTGCGCGAACGTTTATTGCAGGACAAACAGGTGTTGGAATGATGAGCCTGATACTGAGGAGACAGATTCATGAGCAGACCTCCATTGGTTCCTCCTTTGAAATGTCAGGGCATTAAGACAAAGCTTGTTCCGGTCATTCAAGAGATTGCAGGTACAAGATCATATTCGCGTTGGGTTGAACCATTTTGCGGCTCAAGCGTCGTCGCTTTGAATGTTCAACCCTCACAAGCTCTGCTTTGCGACACCAATATTCACATTATTCGCCTCTATCAAAGTATCCAAAATGGAGAGATTACACCGGCTTCGGCCAAGGCTTTTCTAACTGAAGAGGGCGAGAAATTGAAAACACAAGGCGAGCCTTATTATTACCTGGTACGTGAGCGGTTTAATGAAGCGCCTACTTCATTGGATTTTCTTTTTTTGAATCGGTCGTGTTTCAACGGCGTCATTCGCTTTAATCGTAAAGGTAAGTTTAATGTCCCGTATTGCCATAAACCTGAGAGGTTTGCTCAGAGTTACGTTACCAAAATTACGAATCAAATTCGCCAGATAGCTCAAGTACTCAAGACGGTTGACTGGACTTTCAAAGCCTGTGATTTTCGTGAAACACTTGCACAAACAGAGGCAGGGGATTTTGTTTATGCCGATCCACCTTATGCCGGTCGCCATGTAGATTATTTTAACTCTTGGTCAGATGAGGATGAGGCAGATTTAGCTACTGGCCTTAGCACGTTGGAGTGTGACTTTATTCTTTCAACCTGGCACAGCAACGAATTTCGGACAAACCTGGCAATTGAGCGTAATTGGACGAATGCTGATTTTTATTTATTGAAGCGAGAACATTTTTATCATGTTGGCTCATCTGAAGATTTAAGGCATCCGATGATTGAGGCACTTATTTCTAATTTTCCGATGACTGAACCCATAACAGTCGTTAAGCCAGCCAGACAATAGACTTGTTGCGATGTTTAGAATCAATAGTTTAGTCTTTTCCGGCAGAATCGCTGTGCGCAGCAAAATTGATACGTTTGAGCGTAATCTGCGAATTTTGCTTGATTCTCATGCTTGCCTGCTTTCGCTGCTAATACTGATTTATAGGCTTTTTTCATCACAACAACTCTATTGAATACGCTTAACGTCTGCCCATCATTGACCAATTCCACGCCTAATTCTTCACTCCGCACGCGATTGTGATTGACCACTTCTTCGACCCATTCCTTACCCGAATCGTTAAGACAACACCAGTATCATCGCAATGCCGCCGACACGGATTGGGGGAACGTCTACACCACGTCGCGCACGTATGATCTGGCGAGTAACGTGAAGAGTCAGACTTATCCGTCAGGCCGCGTGGTGAATTACAGCTACAACACGGCGGGACAACTCACGAACTTCAGCGGCAACCTCGGCGATGGTAACTCGCGCACCTACGTCAGCAGTGCGACGTACAACCCGGCGGGC
>JAYSVR010000224.1:0-20313 GCA_043718445.1 Acidobacteriota bacterium
AAAGCCCTTATAAAACAGATTTATATTGATGTAACGGCATTATACGTCCCGTAACTGCCGAAGCAACCAACCGAGGTCTATGCTCTGCCAGTTCTAAAAAAGCGAAATTCTTCCTACTTACTGACAGGATTCGCTCACTGACTTAACGAAACAATTAAAATAATCAGTCTTTGCTGGGATAGTTTTTGCTGGAATGACTTAAAGGTCTTTCGATCTGAAAAGACCTGTTTGCGCTGTCTATTATCAAAATCACAAACATGCTTTTTCGCTCGGACTTAATCGGGCGAACAGGAGGACTCAGGATTATGAGAGCTATAGAGAAATTTACTTTGCTCGCTCTGTGCCTGTTGTTGTCGGTGGTGCTGTTGCCCGCTAGTTCATTGGGGCAAGCGGTTTACGGCAGCATTTTCGGGACGGTGACGGATGCGACGGGTGCGGCAGTACCCGGTGCGAGCGTCACGATCACGAACGTCGGCACCAACACGAGCGACACGATCAAAACCAACGAGTCGGGTAACTTTAACCAAACCCGTCTCATCCCCGGCACCTATCGGTTGAAAATCGAAGCTGCCAATTTCAAGACCGCCAACGTTGACAACCTCATCGTCAACGTAGACCGCTCTTCTGACGCCAGCGTGGCGTTGCAAGCCGGTCAGGTCAGCGAACAGGTCACGATCACAGCCGAAGCGCCGTTGCTCAAGACCGACCGCGCCGATGTGGCGACGACGTTTGAATCGCGCCAGATTACCGATCTGCCGATTCTCGACCGCAATTTCACCAAACTGATTTTGCTCACCCCCGGCACGCAACAATTGCAATGGCAGCACGCCGCCAGCGAAAACCCGCAAGGGTCAACGCAAACGATGGTGAACGGCCAGAGCTTCAGCGGCACAGGCTTCCAACTTGACGGAACCGATAACCGCGATCCGATTCTCGGCATCATCGTTATCAATCCGAACTTTGAATCCATCGGCGAAAGCAAAATCACTTCGCAAAACTACGACGCCGAATTCGGTCAGGCGATTGCTGGCGTGGCTTCGGTCTCGACTCGTTCGGGCACGAACGACCTGCACGGCGCGGCCTTCCTGTTCCGGCAGAACGACCTCTTCCAAGCGCGCAATCCGTTCTCGCAAGCGCGCAAAGACCCGCTCACGCAAAAGTTCATTGCTGATTCGCTGAGAAACCAATTCGGTGGACGCTTGGGCGGCGCGATCATCAAAGACAAGCTGTTTTACTTTGGTGATTATGAAGGCTTGCGCAGCAAGACCGGCGGCACGCGTTTGTTGAGCGTACCGACGGCAGCAGCGCGCGCGGGCAATTTGACTGCTTATGGCGTGAACATTTTCGATCCGGCGACTTCGGTGTTTAACGCGCAAGGCGCTTTGACCGCGCGTACGCAATTCACTGGCAACGTCATTCCGACGGCGCGTTTGTCTGCGCAAGCCCTGAACGTGTTGCGTCTCGTTCCCTTGCCTAATGCGCCGGGACGTTTGAACGGCACGACGGATAACTATGTGGCCTCGGGCAGCGAAGGCTTCGACAAAGACAGCTTCAACACTCGCATTGATTATCGTTCGAGTGAGAAGCTCTCGATGTTCGGTCGTTTCAGCTTCGCCGATTTCAAGCGCGTAGGCCCGACGGCCTTCGGCACGGGCGGCGGCCCTGAACTGGTTTCGTTGGGTGGCACGTCCGCCGTGCGCAACCAAAGCGTCGCGTATGGTTTCGACTACACGTGGAACTCGACCCTCGTCACCGACTTCCGCTTCGGCTTCTTCCGTTACAAAGTCAACGTGTTGCCTTTCGATTATCTGAAGAACACGGCGACTGACGCGGGCATTCGCGGCTTGAACAATGATGCGTTCAGTTCAGGTCTGTTCGCGGGCTTCATCAATGGCAACGGCGGCACGGGCGAAACGAACTTCGGTTCAGGTCTTGGCGTCAATCGTTGCAACTGCCCGCTCGATCAAGACGAGAACCAGTTCCAGTTTGTGAGCAATACGTCGAAGTTCGTGGGTAACCACAGCTTCAAGTTCGGCGCTGACGTGCGCCGCGCTTATAACCTGCGCGTGCCGAGTGATCGGCATCGTTCGGGTGAATTGACCTTCAACAACAACCGCACGGCGGGCACGACCGCGGGCACGGGCCTCGGTTTGGCGACCTTCCTGTTGGGTGATGTCTCGACGTTCAATCGTTACATCAGTTCCAGCGTGGACGCGCGCGAACGCCAATGGCGTCATTTCTATTACGGTCAGGATGCGTGGCGCGTCAATCAGAAGCTGACGGTCAATTACGGCCTGCGGCTGGACGTCATCAATCCGCAATCCATCAACAAGGCGGGCAACGCGGGCTATTTGAGCCTCGAAACCGGCCAGATCAGCACCGTCGGCGTGGGCAGCACGAATCTGGCGGGCAACGTCACGAATTCGCTCAATTTCGCGCCGCGCCTGGCGCTCAGTTACAAAGTGAACGACAAGCTGGTCGTGCGTGCGGGCTATGGCCGCAGCTACGACATTGGCGTGTTCGGTTCGGTGTTCGGACATTCGGTCACGCAAAACTTGCCGGTGTTGGCGGTGCAATCCGTTGACAACGGTTCGTTCAACCGCGCGTTCAATCTCGCGGACGGCGCACCGGCTTTCACGCAGTTTTTCGGTTTGGATAAATCGCCGAAAGACCCGACGGCGAAGACCAACACGTCGCTGCCCACGAGCGGCCAGTTCTTCTTGCCGAACAACGTGTTCGGTCGCGTATTGCCGAGCAAGATGCGTTTGCCGAGCGTGGACGCATATAACGTCACGGTGCAATACCAACTGAAGAGCAACCTGTCGGTCGAAGCCGCGTTCGTGGGCAACAAAGGCACGCACGTATTCGCCGGCGACGGCCCCGCAATTGATGTGAACCAGGCACCCATCGCGGGTTACACGCCCGGACGCAACAACACGCTGGTGCGTCCTTTCTTCCAGAAATTCGGCTGGACGCAGGGGATTGATTTCTTTTGCAACTGCGCCGACAACCGCTACAACTCGTTCCAATTCAAGTTGGACAAGCGTTTCAGCGAAGGTTACTCGGTGTTGGCGCATTACACGCGTCAATTCCAATCGGCTGACGACGGCGGTTATTTCTTCTTCGACGCGAACTTGAATCGCGGCCCGTCAGGCTGGCAGCGCGATCACGGCTTCGTGCTGGCGCAGGTCTATGAATTGCCTTTCGGCAAAGGCAAGAAATTCGGCGGCGACATCTCGAAGGCGGCTAACGTGGCTTTGGGCGGTTGGCAGTTCAACTCGACGACCACCATTCAGAGTGGCTCGCCTTTCGACAACGGTTTTGACACGAACGGCATTTCCGACACCGGAACCAATCGTCCGAATCAAAACGGCGCACTCGAAACCAAAGCGGTACGTCAGCCTGACGGAACGTTCAAGTTCTTCTCGAACCTGGGTGTTTTCAGTTCTCCCTCGGTCGGTACGTTTGGCAACCAGAAACGCAACTCGTTGCGTGGGCCTGGTTACTGGCGCACCGACGCTTCGCTGTTCAAGAAATTCGCTCTGACCGAAAGAGTCGGTGCGGAATTCCGCGTCGAATCAGTGAACGTATTCAACCACGTCAACCTGGGCAACCCCGATGGTTTCATCGGCAACTTCACGGGCGGACGGCTCAATCCGAGCGGCGGCGCGGGTACGATCAACTCGACCGCTTATTTCGGCTCCGACCC
Organism: Acidobacteriota bacterium; assembly: GCA_043718445.1. Classification (GTDB taxonomy): domain Bacteria; phylum Acidobacteriota; class Blastocatellia; order RBC074; family RBC074; genus JACPYM01. Next base: position 3,710 of record JAYSVR010000224.1, read on the forward strand.
GCAACGCAACATGCAGTTCGCTTTGAAACTTACGTTCTAAGCCCCCTGCATTGATTTCACTCGAAGGGGCGGGAAACGCTTCCCGCCCCTGTTAGTTCATCACACCTTGTGGGGGAGCCAGTCTTATCGGCTCCCCGCTTTTTTAGTGTATGGGAAACCGATTCGCAGCCTGATCGTCACGCGGCACTGACGTTGCAGCTTAGGGGACGAAGTGGCATTGCGCTGTCGCATGGTCAGGCTACGAACACGTTTCGCTTCTCTATCGCACGCTACGATTCGCTTTTATGATGTCGCAATGAAATTCAAATGGCTCATTACGCTTTGCGTTTGCTTACTGTCGCAGGTCTTCGCGCAAAGCCAACCCGACCCATTGGTCGAAGCGCGTGCGCTGATTGCGGAAGGTAAAGCTGTGGCAGCTATCACGAAGCTGCAAGCCTTGCCGTCATTACAAGTGTCAGACCCGCGCGTCACGCAGTTATTAGGCGTAGCCTTTTACCACGCGAACGATTACGTCCGCGCCATCGAACATTTCAATCGCGTCATCACGACGTTGCCTAAAGACACGGCGGCGTGGCGTGAGACGGTGCAATTGCAGGGACTAGCGCATTACGTGTTAGGCCATCTGGCCGAGGCCGTGCCGCTGCTCGAACAGACGCGCGCCTGGCTGCCCGATAACAACGAACTGGCTTATGCGTTGGGTATGGCCTGTGTTTATACGCGCCAAGCCGACAAGGCGCGCGCAGCCTTCGGGCGTTTGTTCAACGTCGCGCCCGATACGCCCGCTGCGCACCTGCTCACCGCGCAGATGATGTTTCGCGTAGAGCTTGAGGAATTCGCCGTCATAGAACTCAATCAGGCTCTGACGAAAGAATCGCGCTTGCCGCAGGCGAATTATCTGCTCGGACAAATCGCGCTTTATAAAGGCCGCTTCGACGAAGCCCTTGCGCTGTTTGAAAAAGAACTCGCGTTGAACCCGAACAACGCGAACGCGCATTACAAAATCGGCGACGCTTTGACGCGCTTGCTCAAGTGGGACGAAGCGATTCTCGCGCTGCAAAAATCGGTTTGGCTCAATCCGTTTTACAGCGGGCCTTACATCTTGCTGGGCAAGTCGTATTTGAAAAAACGTGAGTTCTCGAACGCCGAAGGCATGCTGAAACGCGCGCTGCAATACGACCCGAATAATAAGGCTGCGCATTATTTGATCGCGCAGGTTTATCAACAAACCAATCGCCCCGAAGACGCCAAACGCGAATTTGCGATTGCCGAAAAATTGCAAGGCGATGCTGAAAAGCCGGAGCGGTAGCGCAATCTGCCGAGATTGCGCGGCGTGGTAATTTAGCCCTTGCACTGTGCCGAACGCATTGCGCGGGCAGACACAGCAATGCGTGTGTTGTGGTGAATACGTTCGATAGTCAGCAGCGCAATCTCGGCAGATTGCGCTACCGCTTCAACAAAGCCCGCGCGCGTGCCAAATTTTCTTTCGCGCTGACGTTGGTCGAATCAAGTTTGACGGCTTGCTCAAAATGATTGAGCGCTTCGGTGAGTTTGTTTTGTTGGGCGAGCAGCACGCCGAGTTCGTTGTGGGCGGTGGCGTTGCGCGGATTGATTCGCAACGCAGTTTGATAATGTTGAATGGCTTCGGCAGGTAAGTTTTGTTGGGCTAGCACGGCAGCCAGATTCGTTTCGATTTCGTCGTTGTCAGGTTGCAAGCGGACGGCTTCACGAAATTGCACAGTGGCTTCGGCGGGTTGGCCGCTCATTGCGAGCGCGCTGCCCAGACTGTTGCGTCCGGCGGCGTCGTTGGGTTGCTGTTTAACGAATTCGCGCAACTCGATGAGGGCTTCTTTCCATTCACCCATTTGCGCGAGCAGGTTGCCCAAATTGTAACGCGCGTTGCCGTAATCAGGCCGCACGCGCAGCGCCTGCCGATAAGCGCGAATGGCTTCAGCGCGGCGCATCATCGCTTGCAACGAAGCGCCGAGACTGGTCAGGGCTACGGCGTCGTTCGGTCGAGTTTGTAAGGCTCTTTGAAAATGCGGGATTGCCTCGCCGTCACGCCCGGCGGCTTGCAACGCCGCCGCCAAGTTGAAATGTGCGGTGAAATCCGCCGGATATTTTTGCAGGCGGCGGCGCATCACGGCTTCTTGCAAAGCGAGGCGTGCGTCTTGCCCATTGACTTCGGCGGGATGCGGCAAGACTTGCAACCACAGATGCCCCATCTCTTCTGACGAACGATTGCCTGCGCGTACGCGACGCGGCGGCGAGTGCGGATTGCGCGGGTTCGCGGCGGAGTTGTCATACACATAACGCATCGAGATGACTGTGCCTTTGGGCAAAAAGACGGGCGCGCGAAATTGATATACGCCTTGCCAACTCAAGTCCCAACGCGTGATGTGAATCAGTGTTTTCGTTTCGCCGTTGGGCAGCTTGGCGGTGGCGAGCAAGTCTTGGCCGAGGTAATGCGCGTGCGGATAAACGCCGAGCGCGTCAACGTCAACGGGCAGCGTAAGCGAATCGGTGATGGTGAAATCCGACTTGCCCGCTGGAATATCAAGCGCGCCGTCGTATTCGAGTTGCAACAACATCGGAAAAATTGTTTGCGGCTGGTCGCTGAAATAAAGCCCGACTTCGACGGCGATGCGTTCGGGTTTGCCCGCAGGAAACAGGTGCAGGTTCAGCACCAAATCGGTGTCGGGTTCGCAACGCCAAGCCATGCCGTCAGGCTCAACGGCAGGCGGAGCGCCCGGCTTCCAAAACAGGAAGTGGCTGTCGGGGTCGAAGCTCTCTGAAGCGAGATCAACTTGCATGCCGCTGAAACCCGGCCCCGCGTCGGCTTTATCCAACGCGCGCGCGGCGTGCGAGCGATCAATCAATAGGTTGGCGTGATGCACGACTTTCGGATTGCTGGGCAGAATTTCTACGGCTTTGACGAACTTGGTGACGGTCACAGGCAGCGGCAAAACGAAGTTGCGAAACACATCGCCGCCGCTGGCTGGCAAGATGAAACCTTCGTCCATTTTGATAATCAGATCGGGCTGGCCCAATTGCCAAGCGTCTAACCGGGAAAGAGGAAAGCGCGGCGTTGACGGCAAGTCTTTGGCGTTGCCTTCAACGGTTCCATTCGTCACCCAACGTTGAATGAGTTTGATTTGTGCATCGCTCAAGCGCCGTTCGTTGGCAAACGAAATGTGATTGGGTTCGGGCAACCACGGCGGCATGTAACGAGTTGCCGTGACTTCGGCAATTTGTTTCGCGCGCGACTGCACTTCGCGGTAACTGGTCAACGCAAACGGAGCCGAGCCGCCCGTGTGATGGCACGCGGCGCAGTATTCAAACACGACGGGCGCGATGTCGCGGTTGAAAGTCACTGATTCGTTTTGCGCTGCCGATTCAAACGCGACGGCGAGAACGATGACCAACCAAGTTAAACAGGCTTTACTTTTCATCCGTCTTTGAAATGTCGCAGCCCACGGCGGGCTGTTCTTTGAACGATAGTTTTGCGCCGCGCAACACGGCATTGAGCGTAGTTACCAATTCGGGCTGCGTCGGCTTCGCGCGCTGTTTACCGAACGCGACGACGCGGTCGTCAATACGTCCGCGATAGATCAAACGCGGCTTGGCGTTCTCAAACACGAACACGGCGGCTTCGGGCGTGACTTGCGCGCCCGCCAGTTTGACTAGCGTGTGTTGCGGGTCGCGCAAGGCTTCGGCTTTTTGATAGCCGTACTCTTTGACGTGCCGTGCAATCGCTGCGGCTTCATCGTTCGGATAGATCAACCAGAAGCGCACGTCTTTGAATTGCCGCCGCAAGCGTTGCAACTCCGGCGCGTAACGGTTCGAGATCGGGCAATCGGTGCGGACAAAAAGCAATACGACGGCTTTGGGTTGGGCCGACGCCAACGGATTGACGGCGCGTCCGTCTAGATCAAGCGTTTGCGCGAAGGCACCGAACGCTAAATGACAGAAAACGATTCCGACAAATATCAATTGCCGAACGCGGGCGTTTAGCGTTCCGCCTTCAGGTGGCTGCGGCTGTTTGATGAGTCTTGTGGTGGGGCTTTTCAAGTTGCTGCGACCGCCTGAAGACGAAACGCTAAAACCCCGATTGGTAAAAGTAATTTTCATCGTGCGCGGCATTCTGTCAGAACTGGCTGGCGGAAATCGAATGATGAGCAAGCGACAGACACAAATCGGCGGTTTATTGCTTGTGCTCGCCGCGTTGGTGGTGACAGCGCAACCGCAGAATTTTTATCAAGCCGCTTCAACCAAACGCATGGGCGAGCGGTTGCTTGAAATTTATCGCGCGCAGGACTTTCGCACCGACCCCAGCAAAGACGCCGAGCGCGTCACGTATTACCGCAACGGTCTCAAACAAAAACTCGACCCGCGCACCGAACTCAAAGCGCGGCTGGCGCTGGGCGATGCGCTGTTGCGCGCGGGTGACAGCGCAGCGGCGGTGACGGAGTTGCAAGCCTTGCGCGCATGGGCGAGCGAGCAACGCATCATTCTCGCGCCTTATTTCATCAAAGAGTTACGGCAGTTGCTGGCAGTAGCTTCGTTGCGGTTGGGCGAACAGGAAAATTGCCTGCTCAATCACACCAGCGAATCGTGCTTGTTCCCGATACGCGGCGGCGGAGTTCATCAACTCAAGCGTGGTTCGCAAGGCGCATTGGTTGAATTCGCCGAGTTGTTGAAAGCCGACGGGCAGGACGCGACTGCGCGTTGGCTGTTCAATATCGCCGCGATGACGCTGGGCGAATATCCAACCAAAGTACCCGCGCCGTGGTTGATTCCGGCAGAACGGTTCGCGTCCGATTACGACCTCAAGCGGTTCAACGACATTGCGCCGCAACTCGGACTCAATGTCACTGGGCACGCGGGCGGCAGCGTTATTGAAGATTTCGATAACGACGGATTTCTCGACGTGATGATTTCGTCGCAAGGGCCATTGGATCAGTTGCGTTACTTTCGCAATCAAGGCGACGGCACGTTCAACGAACGCACGAAAGAGGCGGGGCTAACCGGTGAGATTGGCGGACTGAACGTCATTCACGCTGATTACAACAACGATGGATTTGCCGATGTGTTGGTGTTGCGCGGCGGCTGGTGGGGCGAACACGGCAAGTATCCGGCTTCGCTTTTGAAAAACAACGGCAACGGCACTTTCGACGATGTGACCGAAGCGGCGGGCTTGTGGTCGCCGCACCCTACGCAAACCGCCGCGTGGGGCGATTATGACAACGACGGTTGGCTCGATTTATTCATCGGCCACGAATCGAGCGCGCAAGCGCGGCATCCTTCGCAGCTTTTTCGCAACAAGGGCAACGGTACGTTTAGCGAAGTCGGCGCGTCGTTAAGCTCAAGCGATTTGGGTTTCGTCAAAGGCGCGACGTGGGGCGATTTCAACAACGATGATCGGCTTGATCTTTACGTTTCGATCAAAGGCGCAGCGAACAAGCTCTTTCGCAATGACGGCAAAACCCAAGCGGGCAAATGGAGCTTTACTGACGTAACGGCAATCGCTGGCGTGGGTGAACCGTTACACAGTTTCGCCACCTGGTTTTGGGATTACGACAATGATGGCTGGCAAGACTTGCTGGTGGCTGGTTTTTATACCGAGACGCTCAACGACCTCGGCGCGTTTGAATTGGAACAGCCGCACAAAGGCGCTACGCCGCGCCTTTATCACAACAACGGCAACGGTACGTTTAGCGACGTGACGAAAGCGATGCGGCTTGATCGCGTGATTCTGGCGATGGGCGCGAACTTCGGCGATCTCGACAACGACGGCTGGCTCGACTGTTATTTCGGCACGGGTACGCCAGAGTTTGCGGCGCTGTTGCCCAATCGTATGTTTCGCAACGCGGGCGGCAAAGTCTTTCAAGACGTAACGACTGCTGGCGGCTTCGGCCACCTGCAAAAAGGCCACGCGGTCAGCTTCGCCGATCTAGACCATGACGGCGACGAAGACATTTTTGAAGTCGTCGGCGGCGCTTATCCGGGCGACACTTATCAAAGCGTATTGTTTCAAAATCCCGGTCACGGCAACCGCTGGCTGTCGCTCGAATTGCGCGGCACGAAATCAAATCGTTCTGCCATCGGCGCGCGCGTGAGTGTGAAGGTGAAAACCAAAGACGGCGCGCGCACGTTGCATCGCGTCGTCAATGCAGGCGGCAGCTTCGGCGATTCGCCTTTTCGTTTGCACGTAGGCCTCGGTGATACGACGGCGATTCAAGATGTGATTATTCACTGGCCGGCGAGTGGACAAACGCAAACGCTGCGCGGCTTGCAACTGGATAAGTTTTATCGCGTCAGCGAAAGCGCAAGTCAGGCTGAAGCGGTTACGCGCCCGCGCCTTGTGTGGAAAGACGCAGCGACGCATCGGCACTAAACGCGAACTGTATGGCAACCTGTCAGGTTGCCATGAAATGGTCAGCGAACGCCTGACGGAATCAAACGAAACATTCTCAATACATGGCAACCTGACAGGTTGCCATACAGTAGCTGATGAACAGATTTAACAAGGTTTTCAGGAAAGGCGCAGTCGCGGTGACGCAAGTCGTCGCGCCCTCCCGATTGATGCTGCCTCACCTGAAAGCCTTGTTAAGCCTGTTGATCATTTTGCCGTTGGCGGCATCGGCGCAGAGCAAAACCGCTGAACAGTATCTCGTGCAAGGCGTCGCGTTGGCGCAACGCAATCAGTTCGCGCCCGCCGTTGCCGCCTTTCGTGAAGCCGCACGGCTCAAGCCAGATTGGCCCGAAGCGCATTTCAATTTAGGGCTGGCTTTACAAAACAGTGGGCAAAACGCGCAGCAACTCGACGCGGCGTTGCAATCCTTTCGCACCGCCTTGCAACTCAAGCCCGATTGGGCGGCAGCGCATTCGGCGTATGGTTTCGCGTTGGGACAAACGAACGACCTCAACGGCGCAGTGGCTGAATTCGAGCGCGCGCTGCAACTCGATTCGCAATTGCACGAAGCGCACTTTCGCTTGGGCGTGACGCGCTGGCTCTCACAGCAATACGAAGCCGCGCTGCCGTCGTTGCGCGCAGCGGTGCGGCTTGAGCCTGAGCATCTCGAATCGCGTTTCTATCTGGGCAAGTCGTTGCAACAAACTGGTGCGCTGCCCGAAGCGATTGCCGAACTCGAACGCGCCGTTGCTATGGCTCCACGTTCGTTTGATGCGCATCTCGCATTGGGCACGGTGTTGTTTGCCGACGGAGATTACGACGCGGCGCTCGTCGCGTTGCGCAAAGCGCTGGCGATTAACCCCAAGTCAGTTGAGACGTTGAATCAAATCGGTCTTTGTCACTTTCAAAAACGCGAAGCCGATGCCGCGCAAGCCGCGTTGCAAAAAGCTTTGGCACTTGCGCCGAACGACCGCACGGCGTTGCACAATTACGGGCTGACCTTGCTACAAAAATCTGATTACGCGGCGGCGGTGATGAATTACCGCAAGTTGTTGAAGCTCGAACCAAACGATGCCGAAGCGCATTACAACTTGGGATTGGCGTTGAAATACCAAGACGACTTTGCGAATGCAGTGGCTGAATTACGCCGCGCGCTCGAATTACAACCGCGCTTGCCCGAAGCGCATTACTCGCTGGGCGTCACGCTGATGCAACAAGGCAAATTGCCCGAAGCCATCGAAGCCTTTCGTAACGGCATCGCGGTCAAGCCCGATTACGCCGAGGCTTGGTATTCGTTGGGTTCGGCGTTGCAGCAGCAAGGCGATTTGGCGGGCGCGGTCATCGCTTTCAAACGTTCCGTCGAGCTTGCGCCGACGAGTCCGCAAATGCGCAACACGTTGGGTACGGCATTGCGCCAGACGGGCGACCACGAAGCGGCGCGCCGCGAAATGGCCGAAGGTGCGCGGTTGAACAAACTGAAATCAGACAATCAGGCCGCAACGTTTGCGACCAACATGGGCGCGCAACGCCTGAAGCAAGGGCAACTCGCCGCGGCGTTGGAACGATTCGAAGCCGCGCTGAAACTTGATCCGAATTACGCGCCGGCGCATTACCAACTCGGATTAGCGTTGCTCAAACAAGGTAAGAAAGATGCGGCGCAAGCGGCTTTCGCTAAAGCGCAGCAATTAGATCGTCACTTGAAACCACCAACTACCCCGTAGAAATAAACACTGAAACTATGGCTTGGTCACCGCCAAACAAATACATCTGGGATAGCTGGTTCGCCTGGCGCGACGAAGAGTTGCACGCCTTTTATTTGCAGGCCGATCACGCCGCGTGTGGCTTCGACGCCGAAGCGCGCCACAACCTCGCGTCGGTCGGTCACGCCATCTGGAAGACGCGTGGTTGGCAGGAATGCCGCGAAGCCCTCGCCGCCGATAACAACGGCGGCTGGGATAATCTCGCCATCTGGACAGGCAGCGTGATTAAGGCGGCGCACGATCAGCCTTATCATTTGTTTTACACTTCGCGCAGCAAAGAACATGAGCCAATTTGGACGCCTTCAGAATGGCAACGTCCGCAACACATTGGCGTTGCAGTGTCAGAAGATTTGTCGCACTGGCAACGCACCGCAGCCGCGCAACGCGCGCCTGTGATTCCCAACCCCGGCCCGCGCTTTGGCCTCGATGGCGTAGCGTGGCGCGACCCTTATGTCGTGCGCTTGAATGATCAGCAATACGCGGCGCTAATTTGCGCGCGGCTTCAGCCCGAACACAATGGTACGGCGCTCGACGCGGGCGGCGTTGTCGCTTATGTCACTTCGCCTGACTTGCAAACGTGGGAGGCGATGCCGCAACTGATCGAAACGCCGCGCGAGTTTTATCAAATGGAAGTTCCGCAAATTTTCTGGCGCGAGTTTGCCGACGGGCAAAGATGTTACTTGTTGTTTTGTGCGCAGGAACGCGACTGTTCGCCTGAACGCCAAGCGCGCGGACTGGCTTGCGCGACCGGCACTTATTATTTGCAATCCAGCTTGTTGCCGCACGGGGTAAATCACATTCCAGCCTTTCAGGATTCAGCCCAATTGCTCGCCGCAGGGTTATATGGCGGCAAGTTGCTCAAACCCGAAACTGACGAATCGCCCGTGTTGTTGGGCTTCCCGTGGGCGGATGCGGCGGGGCAGTTCGTAGGCGGTATTTCAGATCCGTTGCGCGTGCGGTTCGACGCTGACGGCGCGATTCACTTGCAGTGAGTTGTAGAACAAGATGGTATCTTGTTCCTGATTCAGCAGAACAAGATACCATCTTGTTCTACAACTAATTGAAGCTATGGCAAGCCTTTCATTACACAACGTCGGTAAGAGTTACGACGGCAAGACGCTCACCGTGAGCAACGTCAACGCCGAAATTCAGGACGGCGAGTTCGTCATTCTCGTAGGGCCCTCGGGCTGCGGGAAGTCTACGTTGCTCAGGATGATTGCCGGACTCGAAACGATCACCAAGGGCGAGATTGCGATTGACGACCGCGTCATCAACGAAACGCACGCCAAAGACCGCGACATCGCGATGGTCTTTCAGAATTACGCGCTTTACCCGCACATGACTGTCGCCGAAAACATGGCTTTCGGCTTGAAGATGCGCAAATTCGACCGCGCTGAAATTGAGCGTCGCGTCAGCGAAGCCGCAGAAGTTTTGGGTTTGACGTCATACCTCGAACGCAAGCCCGGCGCGCTTTCCGGCGGACAACGCCAGCGCGTAGCCGTAGGCCGCGCCATCGTACGCCAGCCGAAATTGTTTTTATTCGATGAACCTCTGAGCAACCTTGACGCCAAGATGCGTGTGACGATGCGCGCTGAATTGATTCGGCTGCATCAGAGACTGAAAGCCACGATGGTTTACGTCACGCACGATCAGATCGAAGCCATGAGCATGGGCGACCGTCTCATAGTGATGAAAGACGGCTTGGTTCAACAGATTGGCGCTCCGCTCGAAATTTATCATCAACCCGCGAATCAGTTCGTAGCCGGTTTCATCGGTTCGCCCGCGATGAACTTTATCGAATGCACGATTGAGGGACGCGGCGAGAGTTTGTTTGCAGCGGCAGATGGATTCGCCGTCGCATTGCCGCAAGTTGTTGCGGTGAAAGCTGGCGATAAAATTGTGTTAGGCATTCGCCCTGAAGATTTGATCGAGCAAGCCGACGGCGCGTTGCAAGCGCGCGTGAACTTTCTCGAACCGTTGGGCAGCGAAGTCATTGCGAATTGTTCGTTGGGCAACCATGAAATCGTCGTGCGTTTGGGTTCGCGCACGACGGTGCGCAACGGCGATGCGATTGCATTAGCAATTGAGGCCGACCGCGTGAAACTGTTTGACGCCGCCAGCGGCAAGGCGGTCGCATGAAAAATCAAAAGGCAAAAGGCTGGGGAAATCAATAGGCAAAAGGCAAAAGGCAAAAGGCAAAAGTGTGGAACTTCTTCTTTCTTTTTGTGGGGAAAATAAAGGGACAACGCCGTTCCGCACTTTTGCCTTTTGCCTTTTGCCTTTTGCCTTTTGCCTTGCTCGCCGCTTGCTCGACCAACACTTCAAACAAAACGGTTGTTACCTTTTGGCACGGCATGGAATCGGGCGTGAACAATCGCGTATTGCAAAGCAAGATTGACGCCTTTAACGCTGCGCATCCTGCGTCGTTCGTTGACGCGCAGATATACGGTTCCGCCGATCAACTCGGCCCGAAGCTCGACGCTGCTGTTGCCGGTAAAACTCCACCCGATTTGCTCTGGTGGTCGCCCGCTTTCTTTCCGAAATATGCCGAAGCCGGAGCGTTGAAAAACCTCGACGAATTGATCGCGCAAGACACGGCGTTCAAGCGCGACGATGTTTATGGTTATTTGTGGGAACTCGGTTCGTTTGAAGGCAAACTTTATGTCACGCCGTTTTCGGCAAATTGCCTCGGCGTTTATTACAACAAGAAACTGTTAGCCGAAGCGGGCGTGATGGCTCCGCAAACTTGGGAAGATTTCAAAACGGCGGCGCGCAAGCTGACACGCAATGGCGTTTACGGCTTTCAAATCCCTATCGGAACTTCTGAATGGACGGTGTGGACGTGGCAATGTTTCTTGTGGCAAGCGGGCGGCGAGATTCTCACTGCCGATAAAAAGCAGACCGCGTTCAATTCAGCGGCTGGCGTTGCCGCGCTCGAATTTTGGAAGTCGCTCTATGACGAAAAGCTCGCCAACTTTTCTGAGACCGATGCCGGATACAAGACCGACAACATTGTTAGCAACCGCATTGCAATGACGATCAACGGGCCGTGGAATTACGCCGACCTAAAAACGCAACCGAACATCGGCGTCTTTGCGTTGCCTAAACAACAACGCGCCGCGACCAACATCGGCGGCGAATCGCTGTTCCTTTTTAAGTCGAACGCGCTACGCGAACGCGCCGCGTGGGAGTTCATGAAATTCGTGATGAGCGCCGACTTTCAGGTTGATTGGGCGATGGCTACGGGTTATTTGCCGGTGTCGCAATCGGCGGCGAACGATGTGCGCTATCAAGCGTTCTTGCGCGAGAACCCATTCATCAAGGTTTACAACGATCAAATGCCTACGGGGAAAACGCGGCCTTCGATTGCGCAATATCCGGCGCTCTCGCAAACGCTGGGCAAGTATTTAGAGGCGGCGCTTTACGGCAAGCTGTCGGCGAAAGAGGCTTTGGATAAGGCTGCAAGCGAAGTGAATGTGTTGCTGAAATAATCGGAGTCGAACCATGTACAAGCGATTACTGCTATTGAGCCTGTTGTTTCTGCCAATCGTGATTCAGGCGCAGCCGACTGCTTACGACGAACCCTATCGCCCGCAATTCCATTTCACACCCGAAAAGAACTGGATGAACGACCCCAACGGTCTGGTCTTTTATCAGGGCGAATATCATCTGTTTTATCAATACAACCCCTTCGGCAATTCGTGGGGGCATATGAGTTGGGGGCACGCCGTCAGCCGCGACCTCGTGCATTGGCAGCACCTGCCCGTGGCGCTCGCCGAAGAAAACGAAGTCATGATTTTTTCGGGCAGCGCCGTCGTGGATTGGCACAACTCCAGCGGGCTTTGCCGCAACACCAATCCAAAAGACAAGTCATGTTTGATTGCGATTTATACGGGACACATTGAGCAAAGTGCTACGCGCCAACGCAGCGAATCGCAGCATCTCGCCGTGAGCAATGATCGCGGGCGTACGTGGCAGAAGTTCGCGGGCAATCCGGTGCTGGATATTGGCTACGGTGATTTTCGTGACCCGAAAGTCATCTGGCACGAAGCGACGAAACGCTGGGTGATGGTCGTCTCACTCTCGAAAGAACAGAAGGTGCGCTTTTACGGTTCGCCCGATTTGAAGCAGTGGGAACAGTTGAGTGAATTCGGCCTGGCAGGCGTCAAAAACAAAGAGATGCTGTGGGAATGCCCTGACCTGTTTGAGCTACCCATCACCGGTCAGCCCGGCAAGAAACGTTGGGTGTTGATCGTCAACATCAATCCCGGCGGCGTCGCGGGCGGTTCGGGCGGGCAGTATTTCATCGGCAATTTCGACGGCAAAACTTTCACGAACGACAACCCGAACGAACAGGCTTTGTTTTTGGATTACGGCGCGGATTTTTATGCGGGCGTGACTTTCTCTGATATGCCCAAAACCGATGGACGCCGCATTCTGATTGGCTGGATGAGCAATTGGCAGTACGCGGGGAAAGAGCCGACCGAGACGTTTCGTACGGCGCAATCCATTCCGCGTGTGTTGGGTTTGCGACAGACGGCTGATGGCTTGCGGCTGACGCAACAGCCAGTGACTGAACTTGTGCAGCTACGGGGAAGGGCTACGACGTTGTTAGAGAAGGGAAAGGGTGAAGTTGTCTTGGTTAACGCTTTGGGCGAAACGCCTCCCATTCGTGAACTGGAGCTCAGTGGCGAGTTTGTGATGGGCAAGCAATCCGGTGTGAAGCTGCATTTGCAATACCCTGACGCGAATCACGAAATCGTGATCGGTTATGACGGAGCCAGCCAGCAGGTTTTCATTGACCGCACGCAATCCGGCCTGACGGATTTCGACCAGCGTTTTGCGGCTCGGCATACAGCGCCACTGGCGTTGGTGAACGGCAAACTCAAGTTGCATATTTTCGTGGATCGTTCTTCGATAGAGGTCTTCGCCAACGATGGCATCGTCACCTTGACCGACCGTTTTTTTCCGACCTTCGGATTGCAAAAAATTGATATACACGGTTACGGCGAGCCGATTCGATACTTGCCGCTCAAGCTTTGGAAACTCCGTTCGATTTGGAAATGACTGGCAACGGATTAGCCCGGCTTACCGGGCTTCCCGCGCAGCGGCGGTTAGGCCAGCCGTTCGACGGCTGGTTAGGCAGCGGGCGATTTTTTCAGCGCGCTTCAGCGTGCTTTCCCCATCGGCTTGAGCCACCAGGCGTTGCGGCTCAAGCCCACTGAGCAAGGAGTTAAAACGCCCTTGCGACATTCGCTCGCATTCTTACCAGTCGTGAACGACTGGCCTATTTGCCGCTGCGCGGGAAGCCCGCTGAAGTGGGTTGATACAACAATGACGCTATGAACGTTCGCAAAGACAACCTGAACGCCTATCTCTTCTTGCTGCCCGCCTGCCTCCTGCTCGGCGTATTCGTTCTCTATCCGCTCGTGCAATTGCTGTGGGTGAGCCTGAACGAATGGAACATTCTCAAAGACCAGATGACCTTTGTCGGCGGTCAGAATTACCGCGAGATTTTTCAGGAAGATAGTTTTTGGCAGGCGTTGCGCAATACGATCTTTTACGTAGCCGTGACTGTGCCGTTGGGCTTGGCGGTATCGCTCGGCCTCGCGCTCTTGCTCAACGACAAGCTCAAAGGCGTCGCCTGGTTGCGCACCATGGTCTTCACGCCCTTCGTGACTTCGACCGTAGCCGCAGGCGTCGTTTTCATCTGGATGCTCGACGCCGAACGCGGTTTGGTGAATGCGGCACTGGCTTCGCTTGGTTTCGACCGCATCAATTTTTTGCAAAGCGAACGCTGGGCGATGTGGGCTGTGATCGTGATGACGATTTGGAAGCAGGCCGGTTACAACATGATTTTGTTCCTCGCCGGATTGCAGGGCATTCCTGAGATGTATTACGAAGCGGCTTCATTGGATGGCGCACGACGCGGTTGGCAAACCTTTCGCCACATCACGTGGCCGCTGTTGTGGCCTACGACGTTTTTTGTGCTGATGATTTCGATCATCTTCGCGTTTCGTTCGTTCGAGCAAATGTTCGTGATGACCAAAGGCGGGCCGGTGGGTTCGACGACGACGCTGGTTTATTACATCTTCGACAAGGCGTTTAAGTTCGGCAATATGGGACACGCGGCGGCGGTGTCGGCGTTGATGGTAGCGATTGTCGTGGTGATTACGTGGTTGCAGTTTCGCGGACAGAAAGAGAGCACAGAGTATTGAGTGCGGAGTGCGGAGTGCGGAGTGCGGAGTGCGGAGTCTAAAGAAATGATCGAAACGAACAAGGCAAAAAACTCGCTGCGTTATGTGCTGGCAATCATCGTTGCGTTGCTATTCGCCTTGCCGCTCGTGGCAATGATTGTGACTTCGTTGCGCGATCCGGCTGCGGCATCGGCGGGCTTTTCGTTATTACCTGATGGATTGCATTGGCGCAATTACGTGACGGCGTGGCAATCCACCAACTTCCCGCGCCAGTTCGTCAATTCTTTGTTGGTGGCGTTGGCGGTGACGGCGGGGCAGATCGTGACTTCGTTGATGGCTGGTTATGCCTTTGCGCGGATGGAATTTTTCGGCAAGCGCGCGTTGTTCGTAACCTTGCTGGCGACGTTGATTATTCCGTTTCAGATTCTGGTGATTCCGGTCTTCATCATCTTAGTGAAGCTGTCGTGGGTGAATACTTATTGGGCATTGATCGTACCCTCGCTCGCCAACGCATTCGGCATTTTTCTGTTCACGCAATTTTTCAAAACGATTCCTTACGAGTTAGAAGAAGCCGCTTACCTTGATGGCGCGAGCCGTTGGACGGTGCTGTGGCGCATTCTTGTACCGCTGTCGAAACCCGCCATCACGACGCTGTTTCTTTTCACGTTCATTGCCGAATGGAACGACCTGTTCAAGCCGCTGGTATTCACTTCGACCAAAAGCATGCGTACGGTGCAACTCGGTCTCACCGTATTTCAGGAACAGTTCAAAGTGGATTACGCCTTGCTGATGGCGGCGGTCGTATTCGTCACCTTGCCGAGCGTGCTGCTGTTCTTTCTCGGCCAGAAACAATTCGTCAAAGGGATTGCCACATCAGGTCTCAAGTAAATTCAGCGCACCTAAATTCAACGCATCTAAATTCAACGCAGCGGGCAGCGAGCTTGTCTGGCTGGTTTTAACGTGACAGGATTCAGTTATGGGCGAAGTCAAAGTGAACATCAAAATGAGCAACGCGATGGAGGTCGGCATGGCACGACGCGGGTTGATTCCCCGCGAGCAAGTGCGCAGCGTGGAGGTCGAAGCCGTCGTAGACACAGGAGCCGTGCGTTCGTGCATGCCGATAGATTTGATGGAAGCCTTAGGCTTGCAAGCGGTTCGTCATATCAACGCACAGATGGCGAACGGGCATACGCAAAGCGTGGAAATGACCGAAGGCGTAGATATGGAAATCATGGGGCGACTGGTGACAGAAGCTTTTCTGGTGTTGGGCAGTGAAGTGTTGATCGGTCAAACTGCGCTGGAAGCCACAGACTTATTGGTGGATTGCAATCGCCGACAAGTCATTCCGAATCCCGCGCACCCTCATTCCGCCGTGATTCGCATTCGTTGAGCGCGACTATCAAGTAACATCGGCAAATAACATCTTTTTTCCAAGGGAAACCATATGAAGCTCAAGCTAAGAGTTGTCATCGCGTTGTGTTTGGCGGGCGCGAGCTTGTCAGCGCAAGACAAACCTTTCGTGCCGAATTACGACGAAGCCAAAGTCGGCAATTACACCTTGCCTGATCCGCTGAAAATGAATGACGGCACGGTTGTTAAAACGCCGCAGCAATGGCGTAAGCGGCGTGCGGAATTGCTCGAACTCTTTGCGCGCGAAGTCTATGGGCGTACGCCGTCGCAGCGCGTGACGGTCAGCGCGCAAACGACGAAAACGGAGCCACAAGCCGTGAATGGTTTGGCGACGCGGCGTGAGATTACGCTGACGATCTTGGGCAAGCCGTTGCACTTGTTGCTTTACACGCCCAACGCCGCGAAAGGTCGCGTACCGGTTTTCGTCAATTTGAATTTCAACGGCAATCATTCGATTGAAAAGGACTCAAGCCTCACGTTGGCGACCAGTTGGTTGGCTGACACCAAAGACGGCAGCGTCGTCAATAATCGCGCGACTGAGAAAGCGCGCGGCAATTCGCTAGGACGTTATCCGTTAGCAATGATTCTCAAGCGCGGTTATGCGCTGGCGACGATTCACGTGAGCGAAATCTTCCCTGACCACAAAGACGGCCTGAAAGACTCGTTCGCGCCGCTGCTTTATCGCAAAGGACAAACTGCACTTGCGGCAGACGACTGGAACGCGCTGGGCGTCTGGGCTTGGAGCCTGAGCCGCGTGGTTGATTATCTCGAGCGCGACCGCGCCATTGATGCCAAACGCATTGCCGTCATTGGGCATTCGCGGAT
>JAYSVR010000225.1:0-2086 GCA_043718445.1 Acidobacteriota bacterium
ACGTTGATGCGGCCTTCCTGGCTGAGGGTTCGTTCAGCGGCGACGCTGGCAGAGTGTTGATTACTGAAGGGTTCGCGGCACGGCTTATTGCGCAACTGATGAAAACCGATAGAAACCATCAACCCCAGCAAGAGCAAACTTGCTCCGCCTTTAGTGTTAAGCCAACCGAGTTTGAAGAAAAAAAACACGAGCAATCCCTCTCATCATTGTTGTGAAAGCAAACCCGCCGCAGGCGCGAATTTCACCTTCCATTCATACTTACCCGCACCGGTCGCCGTCTTGCTGGCTTCGACCGGACGCACCGCGCTTTCTTCCCAATAGCGAAAGAGCGTCACGCCGGTTTGACTGTCTTCGACGCGCAAGCCACCGCCGAACGAACGATAGACGCGCGTCATCGGCAGCGCGTGTGAATCATCTTTCAACTCTTTTTCAAAGTAACCTTGCAAGCCGGGGTTGGGCGCTTCGCCCGCACTGACCGCCAGCGTCGCGCGCCATTCGCGCGGCGTCGGACGTTCGAGCGCCGTCAAACGCGCTGCGCCGTCGTTGCGGTAATAAGTGAAAACTTCTTCGCCGGTGGTGTCATCAGTGATCGCCGTCGGTGCGGCATTAGGCGTGAAAAGGCTGCGAGTCAGCGGATTGGCGCTATAACGAAAAGATTGCGGGTCTTCCTGATATGAGTTACTCATCAGGTCATGGCGCCGGGTGATGCCGATGACAAGAAAGACGAGAACGAAACCAAGCATTATCCCGGCTTGGCGTTTATATCCGCGGCGCACCAGCCAACGATAACGCCAATAACCCAGCAGGAGCGCCGGAATGCTGAGAGTCAAAACTAAAATCCAAATACGCATTATCACCACCTCCAAACTAGACGCGGCGGAGCAATAGCCAGACTCCGCGCCATTCTAAAGTGTTGAAGGTGATGAAAATGTTACGCGGCTTACTGCCAACTATTGCCCAGCTACTGTTCGTTGAGGGCTTTGTCGTATGACTTGTAACTCACCGATAGCTCGCTGACCGGCACGCCAGCCAACGCCGTTTTGATTGCGCCGTCGTTCAAATACTGCAAAAGGAATTGCGCAATGTGCGGACTGGCTGGTCCGCGCTGCGTTTTGAGGTAGCCCAGAAAGTCTTCGGCAAACCATTTGAAGATCGGCGAAATGCTCAGGCGTTTGCGCGCCGCGTCGTAATTCACATATTTCGTGTTGTTGATAAAACGCCGTGCGGCTTGATCGAGCGCGGCATCGGTCTGCCCTGACGGAATCGCACCTTGCGGCAACGGCGGGCAATCTTTCGCCGCACAATTGATATAAAAGTGTACGCGCGGGTCTTTGAAACGCGGCCTCAAAATTTTGTGTTCGAGCGTCTCTAGCGAAGACATCTGCCCGCCCAACCTGATCTGCTGATCTTTGAAACCCAACAAGCCCCACAACAAATCGCGCTTCGGATAATTGGACGTGACGAGATACAACACCCACGCGTTATAAGCCGTCGCGAAATAACGCAGCTTGTCTTTGTCGTCCTTGAAAAGTTGCGGATGCGAATCGGGGCTAACCGTCGAAAGCTGATCGGTAAAAGTTTTCAGCACGGCCAACTCGCGTTTGAGGGCTACGTAATTCACCAAACCGTCGGCGTTGATATACGTTCGCGTCAGCCGGTCGAACTGGCTGTAATCAATCGCCTGTTGTGTCGCCGGTTGCGCACCAATCACTGGAACGATTGCGAAAAACAGCGAGAACCAAATCAATTTACGCATGAACTTTTACCTCAGTGTTTGTATGTCAAAGCCGGGGCAGTAAATTTCAAATGAAACCTCCCCAGAAAATCAAAAAGCGCGACGAAACCATCACAGCTTCGTCGCGCTTGATCGTTTATCAGGCTTGGCGTTCAGCGTTTAGCGCCGACCGCGTCCGCCGCCTCCGCCACTGGGGCGACGATCACGTCCGCCGCCTCCGCCGCTGCCACCGCCGCCACGGCGTCCGCCGTCACGATCACGATAGCCGCCGCCTTCAGCACGGTTGCCGCCTTCTTCGCCGCCTTCTTCGCCGCCACCTTCACCGCCGCCTTCGCCGCCTTCCATCAGGGC
>JAYSVR010000226.1:0-5969 GCA_043718445.1 Acidobacteriota bacterium
TTGTGAAGGGGTGCTGAGAACCAGCGAGGCAAAGATTCGGCTTTGCGCGATTCGGCTCATCTTGCGCAGGCTTGCCTAACTGCAAACAGGTTCTATAGACGACAAGATCGAACTCAACCGCCGGATGAACGCGACTCTCGAAGCGATGGCGCAGGCGCTGTTCAAGTCGTGGTTCGTGGATTTCGATCCGGTCAAAGCCAAAGCCGCAGGCAGCGCGCCCAAAGGAATGGATGCCGACACCGCCGCGCTCTTCCCCAGCGAGTTTGAAGAAAGCGAGTTGGGGTTGATTCCAAAGCGGTGGCGAGTAGGGAAGCTTGGTGATGTCTGTCTGAACATTCGTCAAACTATTACCCCTTCAGAAATTGATCCTGATACACCCTACATGGGGTTAGAGCATATGCCACGCAAGTGCATTGCGCTTGATGCGTGGGCAAGTGCATCGCAAGCCGAAAGCGGAAAATCCCTCTTCACTAAAGGAGATATTTTGTTCGGTAAACTTCGCCCTTACTTTCATAAAGTTGGCGTTGCTACAGTCAATGGAGTCTGCTCAACAGATATTCTCGTTATTCGGCCTGCTGAAAAAGCCTGGTTCGGAGTGTCGCTTTGTCACTTATTCAGCGAAGAGTTAATTGCACACGCCGACAGACTTTCTAATGGTGCGAAAATGCCCAGAACGAAATGGGAAGACTTGGCTGGTTACAACATCGTAATTCCGCCCGAAAAGCTGGCGGCAATTTTTTCTGACTTGGCCTTTTCAGCGACAGACAAGATTCGAGCCAATGTGCTTGAATCAAGAAGGCTCGCCGAAATACGTGACGCCCTGTTGCCCAAACTCATCTCAGGTCAGCTTCGGATTCCGGCGGCGGAAGCGGCTGTGTGAACCTTTGTAGCTGCCAACGTATTGCCGGTAAGATGGCGAGGCAGTCACACGCAAAAATTGCGAAGGAGTTTTTATGACCGTGCAAGTAAGAGAATTTTTGAAACGAGCCGAAACGCTCTCGGTCAGCGATCAGCTTTCGTTGGCCGTGTTGCTGATTGAGCGCGCGCGCAATCACACGCCTCGCCCAGTTGCCACGGAGCGTAAATGGATGGACGTGGCCGGCGTCGCGTCCTATCCGCTCACGGGCGAAGACGCGCAGCAATGGGTTTCGCGCACGCGGCAGGAAGGCGACGATGAACGCGAGCGACAATGGAGGCCGGCGGCATGAAAACCTCAGTGGCGCTGGCGAGCGTGACAAGGCTGTTTCTGGATACGGCTCCTGTCATTTATCAAGTAGAAAAAAATCCGGCCTATTTCCCTCTGGTCGCCCCAATCTTTCAGGCGCTTGATGCCGGACAAATCAGTGCCATGACTTCGCCGGTAACGCTGGCCGAATGTCTGGTGCATCCATTGCGTTTGGGTTTGGCTCCCGTTCGGCAAGCGTTTCTGGATGTGATCGTGAGTGGCGCAAACACTACGTTCGTGGAGATTGACCAACGGGTAGGAGAGTTGGCGGCAAAGCTGCGAGCGGATTACAACCTGCGATTGCCCGATGCGTTGCAACTGGCCGCCGCACTGGCGAACGGCTGCGATGCGTTTCTGACCAATGACGTACAACTCAAGCGTGTCAGCGGATTAACCGTATTGGTCATTGATGATTTAGAGATTGGGTGAGCAGAGCCGTCAGAGCTTGCCTTTACCGTACTTGCTGAACATTCAGCCGTGCCCGCACAACAAAGGTTCCCCTATGCCAGTATATGAATCTCACTTTGAAGAAGCGGCGCTCGACTGGTTCGTCGAACTGGGCTATCAGCGCGTTTTAGGCTATGACATTGCGCCCGCGCCTGACGGTGTCACGCCCGAACGAAACAATTATCGCCAAGTGATTTTGCCCGAGCGGTTGCGTGACCGCTTGCAAGCCATCAATCCCACAATCCCTGCCGCCGCCATCGCGGACGCCTTCCAGCAAATCAGCAATCCGAATCTGCCTTCGCTGTTACAAGCCAATCGCCAGTTTCATCGTTGGTTGCGCGATGGCGTCAAGGTTGAATACCAACGTGACGGCGAGACGGTGGGCGATTTCGTGCGGCTGATTGATTTCGCCAATCCTGATAACAACGATTGGGCAGCCATCAATCAATTCACGATCAAAGGGCCACACCACACGAAACGGCCTGACATTCTGGTCTTCATCAACGGCTTGCCACTGGCCGTGCTGGAACTGAAAAACCCCGGCAATGAGAAAACCGACATCTGGGAAGCCTTCGATCAGTTGCAGACTTACAAAGAACAGGTTCCCGATTTATTCATCACGAATGAATTGTTGGTGATTGCGGACAGTGGAAAAGCGCGAGTCGGGTCACTGACGGCAGACACAGAATGGTTTCAACCATGGCGCACGATTGACGGCGAAAAGCTCGATCCGCTGGGAAAGTTCCGCGAAGCCGAAACCCTGATTCGTGGAATGTTTCAGAAAGACTTGCTGCTCGATTTTTTGCGTAACTTCATTTTGTTTGAAGACGATGGCGGCAACATCGTTAAAAAGATTGCGGGCTATCACCAATTCCATGCCGTGCGTAAAGCCGTCGGCCAAACCATCCGTGCAGCCTCGCCAGTTGGTGATAATAAAGTTGGCGACAAAAAAATCGGCGTCGTGTGGCATACGCAAGGCTCAGGCAAAAGCATTTCGATGTGCTTTTATGCGGGCAAGATCATCACCGCACGGGAGATGAAAAACCCTACGCTGGTCGTGGTCACAGACCGCAACGATTTGGACGGGCAACTCTTCGGCACGTTCAGCGCGGCGCAGGAAATCCTGCGCGAAACGCCCGTGCAAGCTGAGACGCGCGCGCAGTTGCGATTTTTGCTCAATCAACGACCTTCGGGCGGCGTCATCTTCACTACGATTCAAAAGTTCAGCCCGTTTGAAGAAGAAGACAAATTCCCACTGTTAAGCGAGCGCGACAACATCATCGTGATTTGCGACGAAGCCCATCGCACGCAATACGGATTGACGGGTAAATTCGATAAGGAAAGCGGCAAGTTCAAATACGGTTACGCCAAGCATCTGCGCGATGCGTTACCCAAAGCGTCTTTCATCGCATTCACAGGCACGCCGGTTTCAATGGACGACCGCGACACGCGCGGCGTGTTTGGCGATTACATTGATGTTTACGACATGGAGCAGGCACAGCAAGACGGCGCGACGGTGGAAATCCTGTATGAAAGCCGTCTCGCCAAGCTCGACCTGAAGGAAGAAGATACGCCCAAACTCGATGAGCAAGTCGAAGAAGTCACCGAAGACGAGGAAGACACGGTAGCTGCCCAAATCAAGGCACGCTGGGCGGCGCTGGAAAAACTGGTAGGCGCTGAACCACGCTTGCACCAAATCGCGGATGATCTGGTGAGTCACTTTGAAACCCGGCAAGCCACGATTAGAGGCAAAGCAATGGTCGTGTGTATGAGCCGCGATATTTGCGTTGATCTTTATAACGAAATCAAAACGCTCAGACCGGAATGGCACGACCCTGACCCAACCAAAGGCAAACTCAAAATCGTGATGACGGGTTCGAGCAGCGATAAAGAACTGCTGCGCCCGCATATCTATTCCAAGCAAACGAAAAAAGACCTGGCAAAACGTTTCAAGAATCCGCAGGACGATTTTCAACTGGTGATCGTGCGCGATATGTGGCTGACGGGCTTTGACGCGCCGTGCATGCATACGATTTACGTGGACAAGCCGATGCGCGGGCATTCGCTCATGCAGGCTATCGCCCGCGTCAATCGCGTTTTCAAAGACAAGCCCGGCGGATTGGTCGTGGACTATCTGGGCATTGCCACCGAATTGCGCACAGCCGTTGAAGATTACACGCGCAGCGGCGGCAAGGGCGATCCGGCAGCCGATGTCGCCAAGAAAGCTTTGCCGCTTTTGATCGAGAAAATGGAAGTGGCGCGCGGCATGTTGCACGGCGTTGATTATCAGGATTTCGAGACCGATGCGCTTACGTTAATGTCAGAGGCCGCTGAACATCTCATGAGTTTGCCGCCTGACAGCAAAGACCGCGACGGCAGGCAGCGATTCTCAGATTGCGTCACCGCCATCACGAAAGCCTTTGCGCTGTGCGGTACGTTAGATGAGGCGTTCATTTACCGTGATGAAGTGGCTTTTTTTCAGGCGATAAAAGCCACGCTCTATAAACACACTTCCACGGAAAAGAAGATCAATGACGAACAACGAGAGTACGCACTGCGCCAGATTGTGAGCGGTGCGCTGGTGTCGGATAAGGTCGTTGATATTTTCGAGTTGGCGGGCCTGCAAAAGCCAAACATCGGCATTTTGTCAGACGCCTTTTTGAACGATGTGCGATTGATGCCGCAACGCAATTTAGCCGTCGAATTATTGGGGCGGTTGTTAGCCGATGAAATCCAAACTCGCTTTGCGACCAACGTCGTACAGAATCAGAAATTCTCAGAACTACTAAAAGCCTCTCTGCTGCGTTACCGCAACCGCGCCATCGAGACCGCGCAAATTATCGAAGAACTTATCGGGATGGCGAAGGATTTCAATCAAGCCGTTAAGCGCGGGCAAGAAGTTGGATTGAACGATTCAGAGATGGCTTTTTATGATGCGCTCGAAACCAACGAAGCCTCGGTGCGCGAACTTGGCGATGATGCGTTGCGCAAGATTGCGGTTGAACTAACCGAGAGCCTGCGAAAAAACGTTTCAGTTGATTGGTCGGTACGCGAGACGATCCGCGCCAAGTTGCGGTTGATGGTCAAACGCATTTTGCGCAAATACAAATATCCGCCCGACCTCGAAAAACGTGCGATTGAGTTGGTGTTACAACAAGCTGAGACATTGTCTGAGGCGTGGGTTTCTTGAAGTAGGTATGCCGCATCGCCGTGCAACCCGCCGCGCAGCCCGTTTACTTGAGCGGCGAGCTTTACGTGCGTTTAGGGAACCGCAAAGAAAAGCTGACGACACAAGCGGCGCTGGCCTATTGCCGCGAGCGTTGGCTGCAAGCAAAATAAACACACATCAGCGCAATACCTTTATGACCCGTGAAGAACTCTTACAACTCATAGCCGACGTTCAGCAGCTTCAAAGCGAATTGGATGAAGTCGAAGTGAAGACCGCACAAGGCGGCACTCCGCAACGGCTTTATGAAGGGCTATCCGCCTTTGCCAATCAGCCGGGCGGCGGAGTGTTCTCTTTGGCTTGGATGAACGGCGGCAGTTTGAAGCGGTTGGCGTAGGCAATGCGCACAAGTTGCAGGAAAACATCACAAACTGGTGTAGCGCCGATATGGAACCGGCGCTGCGCCCAGAATTCACGGTGGAAGAAATTGACGGCCAAACCATCGTTGCCGTCGAAGTGCCGGAAGTCGTCGCAGAACAAAAGCCCTGTTTTTACAAACCCGCCGGATTGCAGAAAGGCTCATACCTGCGCGTAGCCAATACCAACCGGCAGATGACTGATTACGAAATTTTCGGCTACGTCAGCGCGCGTACTCAGCCGACGTTTGATGTTGAGCCGGTACGCGACGCTACGTTGAATGACCTTGATCGCATGAAGCTGGAAGATTACGTCGCGCAACTCAAACGCCAGCGTCCGCAAGCCGCCTATCTGAATCAGCCGTTTGAAAAAATCCTGCAACAAAGAAACATCGTGCGTGAGATTGACGGCGTGTTACGGCCTACGCTGGCGGGGCTGTTGGCTTTCGGTACTTATCCGCAACAGTTCGAGCCGCAATTGGTGATAACCTACCTGCAATACTACGGCACGGACGAAACCGAAAAGACGCCGCGCGGCGAACGCTTTCTCGACAATCGCAAGTTTGAAGGCTCATTGCACGACTTGGAACGTTATTTGATTTAGTTGTGCTGCCAACGTTGTCACGTAGCCATCAGCAGTCCCAGGATTTGGTTGCAGGTTTGTCCTTGCGTCAGAAGTTTTTGCGTCAGTTGCAGTACACCGGACAAGGCTTCG
>JAYSVR010000227.1:0-2079 GCA_043718445.1 Acidobacteriota bacterium
TAACCTGTCCGCCAATCAGCCGGACAGGTTACGAACCTGTCCTACCGTTGTTAATACAGAGGCCGCATTGTCTACGGCGTCTCGCGCGCTGTCTATCAAGCCCTCGTAAAAAATATCAGGGCAGGCATTACTTTGCCTTTTGCGGGTCGCTACCTATACTGCGCTCACCCTTTACTAACCCCTTATTTCAATCACGACATTTTCCTGACGAGGTGTGCTATGTCCACTTGCACGCGTTGCTTTAGCGAACTGCCTGCGTTAGCGGTTTTCTGCCCGCATTGCTCACAAGCCAATGCGCCGATATTCGATAGCCTGCTCAATCAAACGATAGCCGCGCGCTATCACATTCAACAACGACTCACCGGCGGAGGTTTATCCGCCGTCTTTCTCGCGCACGACTTACAAACTCAGCAACCCGTCGTACTCAAATTCAGCGACCCGCAACATCTGACGCGGCGCGATATGACCTTCGCGCTCGATGCCGCCACGACGCGCGCCTATTGGAGCGAAATGCTCGAACGCATGCGCCACGAAGCTGAGATGCTACTCTCGCTGCAACATCCGCACATCGTCAGATTGCAAGACACCGGCACTTTGAATGACGACTTGCGTTATCTCGTACTCGAATACCTCGAAGGCGTCACCTTGCGCGATACACTCTTGCGCCAACCGCGCCCCACGCTCGCCGAAGCCTTGCGCATCACGCTCACGCTCGCCGACGCGCTCGCTCACGTACACGCGCGCGGCATCGTCCATCGTGATTTGAATCCGCGTAACGTGATGCTTTGTTCCAAAGAACGCATCGTGAAGCTGATTGATTTCGGCATCGCTAAATTTCCGCAACCGCCGAACGTGCCGCCTTTCACCCAACATTCTCAGTTGCGCGGCACAGTGGCTTACGCCTCGCCCGAACAGTGCCAGAACGAAACGCTCGACGCGCGCAGCGATCTCTATTCATTGGGCGTAATGCTTTACGAAATGACGACGGGACAAAAACCGTTTAACGGACGCACGCCAACTGAGATTGCGCTGCAACAGATTCAAGCTGCGCCTCAAGCGCCGCGCCAATTGAATGACGAACTCACGCCCGACCTTGAGGCCTTCTTGTTATGCGCGCTCGCCAAACGTCCGGCAGATCGTCCCGCGTCAGCCGCCGCCTTTGCTGCCGAATTGCGCAGTGCTGCACGCCGCATCGTGATCGAATTCCCCGAAGCCATTCCGGCTTTAGCTGAAACCGTGACACCAGTTGTGCCGTTTCATTTCGCCAGCCTCGAACGCGCAGCGGCTCCGCGTAAAACGTTGGTGAAAACTTTAGCGGCGACCGCGATGTTGGCATTGGCGTTGGCTGCGGCAACTGGTTCATCAGACTTCGCCAAGTGGATGAAGCGGCAACCTGCGAATAACGATTCGCCTTTGGTTTCATTCAGAACCGCTGAACCATCGGCTTCACCCAGCGTTACCGCCACCGTTGAACCCGACGCCTTTGAAGCGATGACGCAACCGCTGCGCTCGTGGACGGCTGCGCTGTCAGCCAAAGTCACCTTGCCGCAGCCTCGCGCCGCAATGAGAGACACAAGAAAAGACGAAGTGTCAGCGACGCAACCAGTTCCGTCAGTGTTTGCGACGCCGCTTGCGCCCTTCTTGATGACGGCGACGCAGGCTGCGCCGCCGTACGCTTTCCCGTCCGCTGGCTCGGCATGGCAGCCCGAAACGAATGCGCCTGTGTCATCAATTGCCTTACCACCTGATTCGGTCACAGCCAGCATTGATCAGGCGGCTCCGCCTATTCAGCCCGAACCGCGCCGCTCGAAGGCAACCTCAAATTCAAATTCAGATGATGATGAAAGTTGGCAGCCGCGCCTGATCAGTTGGAATGGTGAAGTGAATGGCGAACGTTTGCTACGCATCGAATTGCCCGGTCAACCCGGCGTCGTTGAAATCCCGCCCGCTTTTCGTCGCCGCGTAGGCATCGTCGAACCGCCGCAACCCGGCAACGATTGG
Organism: Acidobacteriota bacterium; assembly: GCA_043718445.1. Taxonomy (GTDB): domain Bacteria; phylum Acidobacteriota; class Blastocatellia; order RBC074; family RBC074; genus JACPYM01. The sequence goes on from JAYSVR010000227.1 coordinate 2,002, forward strand.
CGCTGCGTAAGGCTGCGCGTCATCGGTCACGGCGCAGTCAATCTGGTAATTCGCTGGTGGCCGAAGTAGACGTTTTAT
>JAYSVR010000228.1:0-20178 GCA_043718445.1 Acidobacteriota bacterium
CCGTTGATCAATGAAAGCGCGCAACCAGAGTTCGAGCGTGAGCAAGCCCCACAGTTGGCGCGAATGATCGCGGCGTCCGAGTTGGTGTTCGTTGGTCAGCGCGCGAATGGCGTGTTGATTCAACAGGCCACGGTCGCGCGTACGTTGATCGGTCAGCGTGTCGTGCAGCATGTCCTTTAGGTCGCTCTTAAACCATTGTTGCAACGGTACGCTAAAGCCTTTTTTCTGACGTTGAATGATGACTTCGGGCACGAGGCCTTTGGCGGCCTGCCGCAAAATGTATTTGCTGCTTTGATTGCCATTGGGATTGCTATTAGTTCCGTTGAGCTTGAGCGAAGCCGGAATGCGTTGGACGAATTCGATCAACTCGTGATCGAGAAAGGGCGAGCGCGTTTCGAGTCCGTGCGCTGCGCTCATGCGATTGACCTTCGCCATCAGGTCGCCGGGCAAATAGGTTTTGCTGTCGAGATAGAGCATTCGTTCAATGCTGGCAGTCGTATCAGGCGCATTGAACAAGTTGATAAACGCCGTGTCTGAAACGTATTTGCCCAGCCACAATGTTGCGTGCGCGCCAAACAATCCACGTTTTTGCTGGCGGCTGAACATCGCCAGACTGTCAACGTAACGCGCCGCGTCATCAAGCGCGATGTTGCGCAAAAAGTTTTTGCCGGGCGTGACGTGCGGCAAGGCGGAACTTAACGGCAAGACGAAATTCTTGCGCGCGCTGGCGGGCAAACGTTCATAGCGGTTGCGCGCCTGATGGCGTGAATACCTTTCATAGCCCGCAAACAATTCGTCGCCGCCATCGCCTGTGATTACGGCTCCGACGTGCGCGCGCGCTTGCTGCGCGGCGAAATAAGAAGGAATGCTCGACACATCGGCGAAAGGTTCGTCGTGTTGCCAGACGATTTCTTCGACGAGGCGACAGGCATCGGGCGTGACGGTGTGTTCGTGATGATCGGTGTTGAAACGCTGCGCCGCGACGCGGGCGTATTCGAGTTCGTCAAAGCCCGCTTCTGAAAAACCAATTGCAAAAGTTTTGATCGGCTCAGGTTTGAGTTGCGCCATCGTACCGACGATTAGGCTGGAATCGAGTCCGCCCGAAAGCAGCGCGCCGACTGATTCATTGCCTTTGGTCTGAAGGTTGATCGTCTCTTTGAGCTTGTCGCGCAATTCCGCGACGTATTCGCGCTCGCTGCGAATAGGCTCATCCGTCGGTGCGAAGTTGAAATCCCAATAGCAACGCTTCGAGACTTGGCCGTATTGATAAGTCAGCGTGTGGCCGGGCGGCAGCTTTTCGATGCCGCGAAACGCGGTCTTCGGGTCGGGTACGTAACCGAACGAAAGATAGTCAGAAATGGCTTCGTAATTGATCTCGCGGCGCACCAGCGGATGCGGCAGGATAGATTTGATTTCAGTGCCGAAAATGATCGTGTCGCCCGCGTGCAAAAAATGCATGGGCTTGTGGCCTACGCGGTCGCGCGCGAGCAAGAGCTTTTCTTGCCGTCCATCCCAAATGGCAAAGCCGAAACTGCCGCGCAATTTTTCTACGCACTTGTCGCCGAGTTCTTCATACAAATGAACTACCACTTCCGCCGTAGTCTGCGTGTGAAAGCGATGTCCGCAAAATTGCAGGAAGCGCCGCAACTCGCGGTGGTTATAAATCTCGCCATCGAACGTGACCCACACCGAACTGTCTTCGTTGCCGATTGGTGTTTGTGCGAGTCGTGCGGGTTGACGAATGCCCAACGCTACGCCGCGATTGACGTAAGTCGCGCCGTTCGCTTCGCCGTCCGCGTGACGGGCTTCATGAATCTGGCACATTTCGTTAATCACGTCCTGCCGTTGACGCTTCGGCATCAACCATTCGGGGCCGACCATGCCTGCTATTCCGCTCATACTTTTTTAACGGGTAGGACAGGTTTGTAACCTGTCCGGTAAGGGGTTGCTCAATGGGTAGGGCAGGTTACAAACCTGCCCTACCCACAGCGTTTACAGCCTGACGATGTTGGCGCGTTCGCCCAGACTGCGCGTGACGTTGCGCGTATCCACGACCAGCGCGGCGCGTTCGACGACCCATGCGTAATCCACGTTGCGGTGGTCGGTGACGATGACCACGGCGTCAGCGGCTTTCACGGCTTCGTCGGTCAACGCGACGCTGTGCATGTGTTTACCGTTACCTTCCATATGCATTTGGGCTACGTAAGGATCGTGATAAGTCACGTGCGCGCCGAGGGCTTCGAGCTTTTCGATAATGCCGAGCGCAGGGCTTTCGCGCATGTCGTCAATGTCTTTTTTGTAAGCTACGCCCAACACCAACACGTTCGAACCGTTCACGGATTTACGCAGGCTGTTCAGCCCTTTGGTCGTGAGGTGGACGACGTGTTCGGGCATCTTGGAATTGACTTCTTCAGCCAGCGAAATGAAGCGCGCTTCAAAGCCATGCATGCGCGCCTTCCACGACAGGTAATGCGGGTCGAGCGGAATGCAATGTCCGCCAATGCCGGGGCCGGGATAGAACGGCATGAAGCCGAACGGCTTGGTCGCCGCCGCCGCGATCACTTCCCACGTATCAATGCCGAGCGTGTGACAGAGCAGCGCGAGTTCGTTTGCCATGCCGATGTTCACGGCGCGGAAGGTGTTTTCGAGCAGCTTGCAGGCTTCGGCGACGCGCGCCGACGTTACGCGATGGACGTTCTCGACCATCGTGCCATAAGCCGCTGCCGCCACATCGGCGCTGTCGGCGGTGACGCCGCCTACGACTTTGGTGATGTTGCGCGTCGTGAATTTTTCGTTGCCGGGATCAACCCGTTCCGGCGAGAACGCGAGGAAGTAATCTTTATCAACGGCGAGCGAAGTCGCGTCGAAGATCGGCTTCAACACTTCATCGGTCGTGCCGGGATAAGTGGTGGATTCGAGAATAATCAGTTGTCCAGGTCTCAAGGTGGCCTGAATCTTTTCGCTCGCCGCGAGGATGTAACTCACGTCCGGCTCTTTGGTTTTGCGCAACGGCGTGGGTACGCAAATGATGATGATGTCTTGCGCGCGCAGTTGCTCGAAATCAGTCGTCGCGGCCAGTTTGCCCGCTTTGACGAACTCTTCGACTTCGTGAGTCGGTACGTCAGGGATGTAAGAAACGCCGTTGTTCAGCGCGTCGGCTTTGCGTTGATCCACTTCAAAGCCGGTGACGCGAAAGCCCGCGCGGGCATATTCGACGACGAGCGGCAGCCCTACGTAACCGAGGCCGATGACGCCGACTTGCGCCGTGCGCGTTTCGATTTTGCGCAACAGGTCTTGCTTGATGTTCGTGGCTTGAATTTGGGATGACTCTTGCATACTGCTCATTCGGAAAAGTTCTCCTGCGAAAGTAGCGCAGACTTCAGTCTGCGATGACGTAGCGTGGACTTTAGTCCGCGCGAGTTGAAAGGTAGAGAGCAAGCGCAGACTAAAGTCCACGCTACGGGTCGCAGACTGAAGTCTGCGCTACTAAGCCGATTCGGTTTGCGGCAGCTTTTGCTCGCGCACCGATTGCCAAACGACGCGGCTTTCACCGCGCATGAATTTGAAAAATGCTTTAACGATGGCGAGATTCGCCAGTACGAAATAATAGGGAAGCGACAACGGCCCCAGCCGGATGCCGAGCTTGTCGAACAGCCAGCCGAAAGCGGCGACGCTATAGGCCGCCATCTGTGCGTAAAACGCCCAGCGATAAAATGAATGCGTTGAAACCAGCAGCGGATTGACCAGCCACAGCACCAGCAAAAACGCGGGGACGAGATAACGCATCACTTTGTGAGAAAGCATTTGAAAGGCGTAGATGCCTTGTTCGTTCACGCGCATCACTTGCGGATAGCGTTGCAACGCGCTGAAGGTTTGCATAATCACGCGCACGCGCATGCGAAATTCGTCTTTGCCTTTTTTGTTCGTGTCTTCTTCCGAGATGGCTTCGGGTTCATAAACCGTGCGCAAGCCTTGCAAGCGAATCTCGGTCGCAATCACGAAATCATCAATCATGTCGTTGGCGAGTTTTTGGTGGCAGCTTCGCCGCACGGCGTATAGACATCCGCTGACGCCGATCAATGAACAGACTTCGCTCTCGGCCTGCTTGATGAATTTCTCGTAGCCCCAATATGACTTGCAGCCGTCGCCGACCACGGTGGATTTTCGATCAACGTAAACCAGTTGCCCGGCGACGCAGCCTACGGTGGGATCGGCAAAGGCGCGTACGATTTTGCGCGGCACGTCGGTGCGATACATCGTTGTGGCGTCAGAGAAAATCAAAATCTCTCCGGTCGTCAGCGAGACGGCGGCGTTTTGCGCGATGGTTTTGCCGAAGTGTTGCGTTTGGTCGTAAAGCCTTATGACACGGTCAGGATGGCTTTCGGCAAAACGGCGCACGATCTCGTTCGTGCGGTCGGTCGAACAATCCGACGCGACGACGATCTCGAGCGAGTGCGCTGGATAATCTAACGCGAGGGCGTTTTCGAGTTTCGCTTCAATGTCGTTTTCTTCGTTATGGGCCGCGATTAACAGCGAAACGCGCGGCGTTATGTCAGCTTTGTTGACGGGGAAAGCATAGAGGCGGCTCAACGCGAATATCAGCACGGGATAGCCGACATACGCATATACGAGTAACGCCAATGCCGCCCCAAAAATAATCTGAGTCAGCAATAAAAAAGTCATCTCTCAAAGTCTCCTGCTCCACCGGTCTCCACTTGTTATGGACGGGGCGCGTAGGTGATTCAAGCAGGGGGGCCTAATCAGTTTACGGGGCGAATCAGTTTAGTGACGACGGCGTTCTAGTGTCAGCGCCATCGTGTCTTCTTTTTCTTCAGGTTCAAGGGCCGGAATCGTTACCGGCGGACGTTTCTGGCGCGACTGCCAGAGTTTGCCCTTTAATTCATTGCCAACGTGCAAAGCCGCCAGTTCGGGGGGCGCTTCGACCGCAGCGCGTAATTCCTGTTCGCGTTCATAAATCCGCCGCAACCCTACGGCATAGGCGATGGGGAAATAGACGAACCACAGATATTGAATCGAGAGGAAGAAACTGTTGACGTAATAGGCCACCAACGTTCCTTGCAACGCAACACTCATCAGATAATTTTCAAAGTTGAGCCGATCTTTGGCGCTCAACGTTTCTTGCTCAATGCGCCACAGCCCTTTGAGCGGGGAGAAAATCAGCAACAGATAAGCCATCAATCCGAAGATGCCCAATTCCGTAGCGATTTCGAGATAAGAGTTATGGGCACGGCGCTCTCTGATGCCGATGATGTGAAACGTACCCATCCCGATGCCGTTGAGCGGGTGACGGATGAATTGCATTACCCCGCGTTTCAAATTGTCGCGGCGTTCTTGCGCAGAACCCGTGCCGTCAGAGTTCGGCTTGATGATCGTCCACAAGCGGTCGCCCAATCCGCCGGGCGCTCCGAGAAAGAACACGACCGCGAGCAAGCCGCCCGCGACATAAGGAATCGCTTTATGGCGTTTGCGGAACTTCCACATCATCACGCCCGCGACAGCGACCATCGCCAGCAAACCACCGCGTGAAAACGTCACCAGCGTCGCCAACATAAAAACGACGGCACACGCGGCATAAACAAAACGGAAAGGCGTCTTACTGACAAAAAACAATACGACGGCGAGGGGCAACAACATGCCGAAGTGGGTCGCCAGATCGTTGGGGTTGTTAAACATTCCGCCGACCGCGCCTTCGACGCGCTCTTTGGCGAGGTTGAGCTTGCGTTCCCCCGGATCGAATTTCATCAGCAGGTCGAAAGCGATGCCGCCGCCCACCAACACTGTCAGGCGCATCATCCAGTAAATGCGTTCGCGCGAATCAAGCGTACCGATCAACAAAGCGAAAATCAGTACGACTTTGAGATAAAGCTCGTTGAGTTCTTTCCACGTGTCGTCCGCGTTGATCGAAAGCGGCATCAACAAGATGCCCAAACCGAGGATGATAAAGGCCAGCTTCAGTTCTTTCGTCCACAGAAAGACTTCCTGGCTGCCGATGATGCGCGAGAAGAAAAAGATCAACGGTGCGGTCACCGCAAAGATTTTGGCGAATTGAATCGGATAGGCTTCAAAGACCGTCGGAAACATTTCGGTTGGGCGAAGGTAAAGCGCCGCCGTGAAAAGAAACACCGCGAGGAAAGCCAGCGAATAACTGCCTTGCATCACTTCCCAGCGCACGATTTTGTCGCGCAACAAGGCTCCGGCCTGATTGAATTGTTGGGCTTCCCAAAACATCGCGCGCGGCGACGGTTCGTCACGAAAGACCTGAGCGCGTTGTTTTGATTTGAAGAAAGCTCCAGCCATGAAATCCCTTTCACCGACACTACCTATTTTTTAGGCAGTTACCCAAACCATTAACCGATTACGCCAACCGCCGAAGCGTTGCCAGCCATTGCGCAACCAGTTTTTTTCCGGTTCGCCGAGCGCGCCGCTCATCCAGGCGGTCGGCAGATAAACCGTCGCAAAAATCGTTCCGCCCATCAGAAACGCCGTCACTCGCGCATTGATCGTCGCTTGCGACAAAGCGTTCAGCCACGGCAGTAAAAACGCCACCAGCAATCCCGCCGGAACGCACGCCAACGCTGTGCGCAGCAATGGCAACAAAGTACGCCAGTCGCTCGCGGTCATCTCTAGCCGTTTGCCTAACACATAAGCAGTCACCGCCACATCGAGCGCGCGGGTGATGACGACGGCGGCCATTACTCCGACCAGTCCCGCCAGCCTGACGCCACCATAAAGCAACACGAACGTCACTGGCATCAGGCACAGGTAAAGTTTCGTGCGAAAAAATTTCATATCGTCGAACGGACGCATCACCGCTGTCGTGAAATTGAAAAGCAGCAAGGTGTTCAACAACGTGACAGCAAAGATCGGCACCGAAGCCGCGAACTTTTCGGAATACAGCCCGACGATCAATTCATGACGCAACACGAACATCACCACGCACGCCGGAATGAAAAACAGTCCCATCGTGCGAATCGCCTGCAACCACAACTCGCCGATTTTGTGCCGCTGACCCAACTGATCAAGGCGCGCGATTTCGGGCATCATGATCGTATCCATCGCGTCGAGCAGCACCAGCAACAGCGGCAACTGAAAACATCCGTTGGCATAAATGCCGTAATCTGCCGCCGAAAAATAATGCCCTACGAAATAGTTATGCAGATCGTATTGCCAGCCGAACGCGAAGGCTCCTAAGCCGAAAGGCAGCGCATTCGCCAGTTGCAACTTGAACAGCGCCCAATCAGGCGCTAGCCAAAACTGGCCGTAACGCCGCCACACATACAGCGCAAACAGCAGGCATTGCACCGCGCCAAACGCGACTGCCGCCAGCACCATCGTGCGAATGCTGCCGCTCAAAAAAGCCGCCGCCAGCAGGAAGCCGGTCTTGACGATTTGCAACGCGACCGCGATCACCGCCGCGCGCCTTACGTCGTTGTCGGCGATCATCAAACTCTCAAAGGCCGACGCGACCAGCCACAAGCAAATGGTCAAGCCGATCCATGGCATCACAGGCGTCAGCAACGCGCCGTCTTGAAAGGCGCTTTCGATCCATTGCGGCCACACCGTGAACCACAGCGCGACCGCGCCGCCGATCAGCGCATAAAAGCCCACGGCGTTCAGCGCGACTTGCGCTTTCTTTTCAGGAAAGCGCGGGATGAACGAATAAAGCCCGCCGCTCACTTGCAAGCCCAGCAGCGATACGCCGGTGGTCAGCACCTGAAAAGCCTGTTTGTAAAGACCGAAATCGGTATTGTTCAAGCGCCGCGCGAGCAAAAACGGCAACAGAAACGACAACACCAACGCGCTCAAGCGCGCCACCGAAAGCCATAACGTGCGCGTCGCAAAACTGTCGGTGACAGCTTCAGACGGTGTTTCTTCAGTATGCAAAGACGGGGTCATGCCTGTTTAACTTGCCCCGCAAAGAGTTGAGAGGTCATAGCGGTCACCGCCGTTTGTTCAACCATGGTTTGTTGCCAGCCATTGCGCAGCGAGGATTTGATTTCTTCGAACCCGCTGGTGCTTTGCACGAAATGCGCGAGGTCGGGTTCGGGCGCGATGCGGCGCAAGCCCAACAGCGGCGTATGCAAAGTGTTCATGCCGTGCGCGTTCGTCACGGCGCAGCGATAACCGGCTTGCGCCGTCGCCTGCTGTACGCGCGCATCCTGGCGACCATTGGGATAGCAGAACAGCGAGACTTGCCGTCCGAGTTCTTCTTCCAGCCGCACGCGCGATTGCCGCATTTCAAAGCGCAACTGTTCGTCGGTGGTGTTGAGCAGAATCGGATGCGTGACCGTATGCGAACCGATCTCTACGCCTTCGCTATCCATTTCGCGCGCCTGCTTCCAGTTGATCGCACCGAATTCTTTCGGCGGAACTGCTGGCAACACGACGCCTAAGGTCGAAGCCATTTGTTTGAGCGTTTCTTCTTTTTGGTGGTTCGGCAGCGTTTTGAGAATGGCCGTGACTTTGTCAGCCGCGTTGCGACGCGCGAGCGGAGTCGTCAGGGCTGTGCGCACCGTGCGTCCGCTCAGCGTCACATTGAGGTCAGCTTGCGCGGTGTGGGCTGTGAGGTAACGCATCTTGTCCGTCCACAACCAGCCTTTTTGATCTACGAAATCGGTGGCGACGAATAACGTAGCCGGCGCGCGATGTTTCAACAGCAGCGGATAAGCGATGTCGTAAAAATCCTGATAGCCGTCGTCAATCGTGATCGCTGCCGTACCGAGCGGCAAGGTCTTACCCGTCGCTACGCAATCGGCGATTTGGCCTAACGGCAAAATGCGGTAATGCCCGGTCAGGTATTCAAGATGATCGGCAAACGCTTGCACAGAGGTTTTATAGGGCGCGTCGTCGGCGCTGAAACGGTGATAGGTTAAAATCAACACCTTTGAACGATTCGCCAAACGAAACGGGGCGAAGGCTCCGGTGATGCGCATTAAATCGAGTACGGTTTTTTTTAACATAAAGGGGATGCCATTCCCGCCGCTGACCGCCAGCGTAACTAAAGCTCGCTGTCTCAGGCAGAAAAACCTTGTGGTGGAGATAGATCGGATCATCATCCCGCGCAATTGATGGCGACGCTCGTTATCGCCCATCATCAGGACGTAACTTGCGTGCCGCGTTCGTGCCGCAATTGCGAAGTCGCCCGACCTGCCTCAGATGCTATCCGTTTAGAAAAAACTTCAGATAACTTGAGTGAAGCAAGTCGGGCAACGTTACGCGTATCGCCTTAATTTTTATTAGCTATTTTCCGCTTTTTTCGCCGCAAATTCGGCGTTATAGGCTTGCAGTACCAGGTCGTGCAAATCCATGCGGTCAACCAGTGCCAGCAATTCGTCCGGCGGCACTGACAGCCCAACCGAAAGGCGTAACACACTTTCCAGGCTCAAATTGGTAATCACCGAATTTTGAATTTTGGAGAGCAAGCCTTGATCAAAGCGATGGGCGCGGCAAAATTCCGATTGCCGTATGCCCATCTCGGTCAGGCGTTGCCTCACGAGTTTCGCCAGCGGCGTGCTTTCGTTAGTGTGGCGAACGGCTTTGCTGCTGCGCCAGACTGGAAGGTTGCCGTTAGTGCCGTTAGTAGTAGTTACCATAGTGTCTACGCTTGCCGTCGGGCGGAAGGCCGTCGTCTGTGGCGTTGCCGATAATGCTGTTTGATGAGGGGTGGCAGTCGCTCCTTCCCAAACAGTCGTGTCGTGCAATCCGTTCATAGCCGGTTTGAGAAACAGTTCGTTATTCTTCATTTGGTTTTTTTCGTTTTTCAGGAAGCCAGGTTACTTCTTGGTGATGGGGGCTTCGCGCCGCAGGGGGGAGCGAAACACGTTGACGCTCAGAATGCAGAATGGGACGCTACATTCCAAAAAATACCTAAGGGGGTAAACACAGGACCGATATTTTGCCCGCCACAGGTTGCAAGTTATCAAAAGGTTCAGGCGTAACTTGGTATGTTAGTCAGGATAACTAACAGGTAACGCCCTGCTTTTTGTCACCAGCACCTTGCACCGTAATGCGTGGAATGTAGGGAGGAGTAAAATGGGTTGGGGAGTAACTAAAATTAATTACCGACGCGCCAGCGTCAGAAACGTCAGAAATTGAGTAAAGCCCATCGTCGCAGTGATATACTCAATTTTTTTCAAAAAATTACCGTGTACGATTACGGTATCGCCGGGTTGTAGCGGCAAATTTTCTTCGACATCAGCCTGACCCGCGAGAATGCGTTTTATATTGACCGTTAAATGTTGCAAGCGTCCGGTGCGAGCTTGCCGCACCAGCGTGACTTTGCTGCTTTTACCGGTGCGGGCAAAGCCGCCTGATTGCGTGATGGCATCCAACACTGTCATCGGTTCGCCCATTACTAAAACACCTGGGCGTGCTACTTCGCCCAGCACGCCGATCTTGGCGCTTTTCGCTTCCAGTAAATGCACGCTGACTTCTGGGTTACGAATATATTTCGCCAAGTCCTGCGCCAAACGTTTGGTGAGTTGGTCAACCGTCAAGCCGCCGACGGTCAGATCGCCCGTCAGTGGATGAAAAAGACGACCATCCGGTGAAACTTTGATTTTTTCAATGGAATAATCCGGTTGCAAACGCACGCGCACCGCTACTTCGTCGCCGGGGCCTAAGCGATAGGTGCGATGAAAATTTTCATATAACAACTCATAAGCTTTGCTGTCGTCGCCATCAGGTATGTCTTTGGCCGCCGGGCCGGTAGATTGATTAGTTACTTCTGTTACTTTGGGAGGAGCTTCAGCGGCGGGCTTTTGCGGTCGTCGCGTGGGCTTAGTGCCAGCGGGTTTTCGGGGAACGCGACCGGTCGCCGAATTAACATAAGAGGTTGAAGCGGGCGCAGACATTCCCCCCCAGGATGTCTGCGCCTGCTCCGCTGAAACCGACGATTGATTCCCACGTGCAATCGCCGGTCTCAAACTGGATAACTTAATTAAGACAGCGGGTGACGCAAGCGATCCCCCCCGAGCCGCTTGCGTCCCGCTGTTGACGGAGGCAGACGGCGTTTGTGCAAGCACATTACCTACCCCCGAAATTTGCCACAGCATGGCCGTTGATAACGCCAGAGTTGCTGTAGCTTGAAAGGAAAAAAATGTTTTCATTTTTACCGAATCACTAAAAAATCTTAACGGCCAAAGCGGCCAAACAAAACCACGCGTAACGTTTCAAACAAAACTACTACGTCAAGCAGCAGCGATTGGGTTTTTATGTAATACAGATCGTACTGATGCTTCATCCGCGCGTCTTCCACTGATGCGCCGTAAGGGTAACGAACCTGCGCCCAACCCGTGATACCCGGTTTCACCAGATGCCGTTGCGAATAATGGGGGATTTGTTTTTCTAACTGTTCAACGAATTGCGGGCGTTCAGGCCGTGGCCCGACGATGCCCATTTCACCGCGTAACACGTTAATAAATTGCGGTAACTCATCAATGCGGGTTTTACGGATAAAGCGGCCTACGCGCGTAACCCGCGGATCGTTCTTGCTCGCCCATACTGCGCCATTTTTTTCCGCGTCAGTCCGCATCGAACGAAATTTGATAATGCGGAACGGGCGGTCGTGTAATCCCACACGCTCTTGCGAATAAAACACCGGCCCTTTCGATTCGAGTTTGATTACAATCGCCGTGAGTAACATCAACGGCGCAGTTATAAATAGCCCGATAGCCGCAACTAGCACGTCAGCGACGCGGCGTAACCGACGATAGCTGCGCAAGGAACGGGTGTCAGAGAAAATCAACTGGCTTAACTGCAACTCCTCTGCGCTGACCTTGCCCGTCAAGCTCTCATAAAAAGGAGCCCAATTTTCTACGGTTACTTCATCGCGCCATTTAACGTTGAGCAATGGGTCAAGTGGCAATGGTTCGTGATGGTCTGGCAACGCCACAATCACGCGGTCAGCGTTATGCAGGCGCACCAGACTTTCCAGGTCATCCATTACGCCGACGACGCTGGGGTTAATCAAGCTTTTGCCAATTAACGCCGGATCATTGCCGATAAATCCGATAATTTCGTAACCGGCTTCGCGTCTTTGCAATAACTCGCGCGCCAACTCGACGGCCTGACTATCGGTACCCAGAATCATGACCCTTTCGGCAAACAGCGGGCTGCGTAACCACCAACGCGCAATTAACCGCCAGCCGCTCATGACGATGAGCATTAACAGAAAATGCATTGAGACGACGCCGCGTCCGAGTAACATAAACGGCAAGGCGTAAAAGAGCGCCGCTAAAATCATTGCCGCCAGCCCCAGCGCCTGCACGATGCGTAAGGCCAAAACGCTTAACCGGCGAATCATGCCGAAATCGTATAAGTCGAACAGGTAAAATGCGCTTTGCACGATTACCAGCGCGACGATGAGTTTCAGCCAGCCCTGTTTGCCGATGAGCTCGTCTCCGGCCTCAGCCCCAAAGCGGACGAAAGATGCTCCTAATCCGCAGAGGTAAATGAGGCCGCTTTCAAATAGCACTAACAGAAAGGTGCGTTTCCAGTGCTTTGCTCGCATGATGTAGGGATGCTCCTGTCAAAAACGTGGACAATAAATCTTTATCAGAGGTTACAGTAACAGTGCTTTGCTGTTACAAAAGTTGAGTTAGTTATTTCAGTTATTCGCCGACGCGGTTTAACACTACGCCGCAAATATCTTTTTCATTAAACAACGAAACGGCTTTCGCCATTTGCTGGGTAGTCGAATAACCCGGGCGAATTACCATTAACGTCGCGTCGGTGAGTCCGGCGAGCAGGTTCGCGTCAGGGCTTTCGAGCAACGGCGATGAATCGAATAAGAGGAAGTCGTAATCGGCTTCGCACATTTGAATCAATTCGTGAAAGCGCGGCGAAGCCAGTAACTCAGCCGAGTGCGAAACCTTTTCGCGCATCGGCAACAGATTGAAAGCTGCCGGTTGCACGCGCAACGTCGCCGCGTTAGGGCTTAAGCCGCGCCGCACGGCTTCGCTCAAACCGACTGGCGCATCAAGTCCTAACAAGCGCAGCACTGACGGATTGAGCAGGTCGCAATCCACCACGAGTACGCGTTGCCGCGCGCGCGCCAAAGCGCCCGCCAGATTGAGCGCCACGCTGGTGCGGCCTTCGCCGTGCAAGGCCGAAGTGATGAGTACTCGTTTGAGCAAACGTTTGTAAGAAATGGCGATCAACGAGACGGCTACCTGGTCGTAGTATTTGGCCGCGCGCGGATTCAGGTCAGACAGCGAAATCAAATGCGGATCAATGCGCGTCGGGTCGAGCAGGGCTTCGCGCACGCGCTCTGATTGCCGGTCAAATGAGTGCGCGGGTGATTGCACAGGGCGCATCGTTACGGCATCTGTCTTTTGGCGCTGCTGCAAAGACTGCGCAGTTTCAAGGCTGTAATGAGCCGCCGGATTAGACGTCACGCGCCGTTCGAGATCGCTCATCGAACGGCGTGCCTGAGCTTCGGGCGAAGCCTGTGGTTGCACGGGCGTGAGCTTGCGCTCTTCGTTGACCGCGCTTTCACGCAAGGGCAGGCGCGGCGCGTGAGCTTCGAGCAGGTTGACCGCCAGCCGATCTTCGATAGACAACTGGACCACTTGCGTCGCCGACGGAAGCGCCTTGCTCACGGCTTTATTGCCGTTACCGTTTTCGTTCGCGTAATGAGCGGGCAAGGTTTCAGCTTGCGGCAAGCGGCCTTGCGCTTCATCGAAATGGCGTTGCAGTTCCATCAGCCGATTAAAATCTAACGACGCAGTAACTCGCTCGTTTTGCGGCAATGGCTTGGTTAGCGTAGGTAACTCAATCGCCGCCAACGCTGGACGAGCCGATCCGTTGGCTGAAGAAGCGTGGCTTTTGCCATTGCTTTGCCCGTTACTTTGGGTTGCCACGTGGAAGGCTGCCGTGAGCGGATGTGCGCCATTTTCGCCAGTACTTTTGTTATTCAGATGGCCCGATAGTTTGCCATTAGCTTCGTGGGTTTGCCGGGTTTGATGTTGCGCCTCGCGGATGTTGCGCCCAAACTCAAGGTTCATTTGCTGTAACTCGGCGAGCTTTTTGTAATAGTCGAGTTTTGCGGTCGCGCGACGCTCCTGCGGGTTACGTGCGAGCATGGAAGGCTGCTGCGTAAGCATTGCCTGTCCATTGACGCGCTCAACGTTCATCGCTTCGTCATAACCATTATTGGCATTCGGCTCGGCAGCAGGAGTTTTTGTCAGGTCGGAATTCGCGTATTGCATAGTAGTTATTTACGTTAGTCTAGTTATTCGGAAAAATCAGTAAAACAGCTTCTGATTATTTGCTGCCGATAATAGTGAATAAGCCGCTTTGTTTCAGCGCAAACATTACGGTCGGAATTAATACGACCACGATGGCGACGACCATTGCGTTGCGAGTCATTCTTTGACGGCGGACGCGGCTGTTTTCGACCGGCGTCAGCGTTTCAGGAATTAACCCTACGACCGGAGCGCCCAGGAAGTATTCGACATCGCGTTCGTCTTCTATGCGGAAGAAATGGCGCGCTTCGACAAAGGCCACCGTGAGCAACGCCGTTCCCAGCGCCAGCCCCAAACATAAGAGTTGTAAGATCAACTTGTTGGGCGCGACGGGTTGTTGCGACACATAAGCCGGGTCAATCATCTTGAATAAGTTGATGCTGGGGCCTTCGCTCAAATTAGCCATAGCCTTGTCGAGCGCATCTTTGCGATCCATCAGCCAGAAATATCGTTTGCTCAATCGTTCATATTCGCCCGTGCTGGTAGCTTGCGCTTCGGCATTTTGCCCGCTGTTTACCACCGAAGGCGGCAGCGCCGTCGGCAAGCTGGTCAGTTCCTGCCGTTTGGCATCCAGGCTGCGCTTGGTAAGGTCTAGCTCGGTTTGTAGCTTTTCGCTTTCGCGTTCCATTCCGCGTAACTCACGAAACTCAGGTGTAGCGTTTTTAGTGGCGCTGGCGTCACTGGTTTTTTCCAGCCGCGCCACCGTGTCATTAACTTCAGCGAGTTGTTGCTGTGCTTGTCTTAGCTTGGGGTTTTCCGGAGTATATTGCTTGCTGTAATCTTTAACTAAAGCGTCGAGCCGCGCTTTTTCAGCCAGCATAAAACCATAAGAAGTAGTCGCTGTTACGCCGCCAGCCGCCGGTGGCGCGTTTTGCGACAGCAATCGTTGTTCGCTGATTTGCTTGGTTTGCAGGGCGATTTGCCGTTCCAGCGAAAATTGCTTGTCGCTCAACACGTTCATTTCAGAAAGTAACTGGCGGCGCAAAATGCGCGGGTCTTCGATAGCGGCGACGGCGCTGTTTTGGCTGGCGGAGTTACGCAAGTTAGTGAGTCGGCTCAACGAGCCGACTAGCTCGCCCAGTTCCTGATCTACCTCACGAATCTGCGTCATGGATTGTTGACGCAAGTTGTCGTTGGTTTGCGTGAAGTGCGAAAGAATATGTGCGACGACTGCTTCGGCTTTTTTCGAATCGGTGTTCCGATAAGTAATGGTGATGGTTTCAGGAAATTCGGGATAAAATGCGCGCAGCTTCATGTCAATCTTGATGGCATTGCGCAACCGCGTCGAAGCGGCGTCTAAGTCCTCGCCCGTATTAGCGAGCCCTTGTTTAGTAATCAGCGGCGCGAGTAACTCACGGCTCAAGGTGCGGTTTTGCAGCGCAGAAATCTGAGAGCTTAATGAGGCCGTATCCTCGCCGGGTTTAATCATTACCGCGACTTGTGCGCGACCTTCATAGATATTCGGCACAGTGCGAGCTACCAGGAATGTTGCCTGCAACATCGCCAGCGATATTAAAATAAACAACCATTTACGTTGCCACAAAATGGCTCCAAAATCGCCTAAACTGCGGGGCCGGAAACTCGCCATCCTATCACCTCTTTACTAACTGATTACGTCTTTATTTGTTACAGAAAAATCTGTGTGCTTCGTTGTGCTTAACGCTATTACCTACTCGAATTCGCTGCTGTTAGCCTTTTCTTTGCGCGCCAGTTTGAGTTGAATGACCGAAGCGGATACCAGAAAAAGCAGGCCTGCCAGTAGCAGCCAGAATGGTTCAGTAATGGGTAATGCGAAAAATGACATTGGGACAATCCTCGTCGTTCCAGTAGAAACGAAAACCTAAAATCCAATCAGATATCTGATTAAGCGGAGCGTGGGGAACACGAGAAAAGAAACTCGTCTTAACAACGTTAAGAAGCGCTGGGCTGGGCTATCTATCTTGCCAAAGCACTCACCGATTCCACCAAATCACCGCTTGGTTAGAGACCACGAAAACTTCCTGCTAACGAAGCATCCGATCCTGATTCAATAACGCCAGAGACACTCACCTCGAACCAGCCTTTACTATGTAAGCAAGGTTTGGAAGCTCCGAACTTTATGTTCGGTTCAAGTGTTATCAAGTTCGTAGGTGTTCTGACGTTGATTAATTTACTGGGTTTCGCCCGCGCGCGCATCGTTATGCGTGACTATTTTATTTTCAAATCAACTGGGTAATTGCGCCTATGCCACTGCTGATAGCATTGGTGTGCTTGGCAAAGGGGCGGTAAACGCTGTTCATTCGTGAGCTAATCCACGATGTGGGGGAATTGTTCAGAGCCAGACAAAAAAAGCTGGCTCGCAGAAACCATTGAGGGGAAAACAGTAAGAGCCAGAAAGCCGCTTAGGCTTTCTGGCTCAAAATTGACTGCGTATCCCACAGAGTGGTGAATTACCTCGAAATTACATGGGTGGCTTGGCTAGTCCGTGGCGATAGGAATAGATGGCAAGTTCAAACCGGTCGCCGACTTCGACTTTAGAGAACACCGAAGACAGATGGTGGCGCACCGTGATGACGCTGATGCACAGGCGGTCGGCTATTTGCTGGTTACGCAAGCCTTCGCCAATCAGGGTGACGACTTCGCGTTCGCGTTCGGTCAGACGGGCGATTTTGACGGCTTCGTATTCGTCCGAGCCGGAATTTTTGGGACGCCACATCTCAGCGACTTTGCGTTCCTTGTCCGAAACTCCATTACTGTGACCGTTGCCGTTTTCTTCCGCGCCTTGTGTGCGAGCCGTCCACAGGTCGCTCAGGACGCGCGCCATCAAAACGCCGTCGAGCCAGACTTCTCCCGCCGATACTTTGCGGATGGCCTTGACCAGCACGTCACCGGCTTCGAGCTTGCGCACGATGCCCATGGCTCCGCTGCTGATGGCGGCGTGATGGACTTCAAGATCGTAAACGCCGGTCAAGATCAGCACCTTGGCTTTCGGCGCGACTTCGAGCAACTCGGTCAGGCACGACAGACCGTGGCTGTCGCCCAGGTCGAGATCGAGCAAGATTACATCGGGTTGCGAGCTGCGCGCGTGTTCGACGGCTTCTTTCGCGCTGGCCGCGTCGCTGACGACGGTTAGGCCGGGTTGGGATTCGAGTAACAGGCGCAGGCCTTCGCGTACGATCACTTGATCGTCAATCAGAAGAATACGCACTGCTTGAACAATCGTGCTGGGCATTGGTCTCATAATAGTTTTCCGGTAATGATAGAGCCGTTTCGTGTGGGCCGTTCCGTGCGGATTAGATGATGTAAGGACGGGGCGTCGTCACGTATTAGAACTGCGACGACGACGAACTGCCTTGAACAGCGAGGCAGTGGGAAGAAGGGGACTTTCTATAACGGCTTTAACAGCAGGCCGTGTGCTTTGCGGGTCTGTGGCAAGGGCGCACTGCTGAACAGCTTTCGCGATCAGGAAGATAAGCAAGGGGGCGATCTGTCAGATCCAGCCCCCTTGCGATCAGTGCGGTGTATTTTGCTCGCGTAACGAATTCACCCGACGGCCCATTGCTCGAAAGCCCAGTAAAAAGTGCCGTCGCCGATTTTGTTACAGGAAAAATGCACCATCTGAATCTTTGCGCGATGAAACCCTCATTGCACGAAATCCAGTTCCTGAAAATCCACAGACACTTTGGAGTGTGACCGCGCGCGAAACGTTACGCGCTGGCAAGCAGTTTGTTTTTTTTCGCTGAGTCAGTAGGCGCTTAGGGACGACTCATGCGCAGGAAGATTTCGCCCGCAAATTCGTGGGTTTGAGTGGCGCTGACGACCCGCGCCAACGTCAAGCTGTATAAACCGGGCGCGATGCCAGCCGTAGGGATGTCGAGCAAGACTTGTCCGTTTTGTGCGGTCGCTTCCCATTGCCAGGTGGGCGAGTTCATTTCAGTGGCGCGCAACTTGATGACATAGCGGCTTGCTTCAGGGGTTTGACCATCCAGCGCGACCGCCAATGGAATCGTTTGCGCTGCGCGCGGGAGCTTGATGTCAGCGGGACTATTCGCGCTGCGCGCCGTTGCCAGCGTGAGCTTGATCGCGGGCGTAGGCGTGGGGCGTTGCTCCATTGAGGCGCTCAACGAATTCGCGCCGCTTGCCACCAATTCCGAAAGGCTGGCGGCTTCGTCGCGTTTGGCGGCGGCTTCAGCCTGTTGGCGCAACGTAGTGCCGCGTAATTCCTGCTCCTGTCGTTGCAAGGTGAGACGTTCGCCTTCTGATTGGCGTAAGGTTTGTCGCAGTCCCGCAATATAAGTCGTCAGCCCAAAACCGCACAGCAACAACAACGCGGTGGCTGCGAGCATCCGGCCAAAACTGAATTTGGGTACGAGCAAGCCACTCAGATAATCGAACCATCCGTTAGCTGGAGCCGGTGTTTGCGGCGATCTTTTGTTGGTCGTGATGAACTGGCCTTCGCCCACCTGATCGGCGAGATAGGCCATTAGCTTGCGGGTGGATTGCAGTTTCTTGCGCCGATGTGGCGATTGCAGGAAGTGCTGCTCAAAACGGCGGCGTTCATTCAGCGGCAATTCGTTGCTGAGATAATCGCAAATCAACTCGTCTTCGTGAAGCAGCACCTCTTCATAAAACGATTGATCGCGGAAGTAACGGGTTTCGATTTGGCTCTGTTCAATGTCGGAAGACAGACCCAGCAAATAGTCCACGATGGACTGATTTTCTTTCGCTCGCGCTTTCACAGTCATGTACCTACTCTGGCTTCCCACGAAGTCTACCGGTTCAATGCCGGATGTTATGGAATTGGTTTAATACAGCTTGCTTTGCGAAAGTGTTATTTGGGGTAACGTGTTTGTTTGTCTCGCCTGTCTTCAGCACCACGCGGCAGTCTCGCATTTGCCGCGTTTTGGTCTTTCGCTAATGTGATGTGAATTTATTGCCAATTTATTACGGGCTGAAACCCGTTCGAATCATGTTTTTCGGGGAATTCTGGCAACGTCGTCAGGCGGGGCAAGCCTGCCGAATACCTGATAGTCAAAGGACACGTGGCACAGCTTGGCGGCAGTCCGCGATTCTGTCAATTCTGCTGGTAAATTTTTTGATAATGGCTCAATGAGGAGAAAAGTTTAGCCACGAATTCACACGAAGGCAGACACTAAGTGCAGTGCTGTTGCTTGGTGGAACTACTTCGTGAAAATTTGTGTAAATTCGTGGCTAAACTCTCCCGGTTTTACCGCTACCAATTTTTTGTGGGCGACCGTTACGGTTTTCTCACACGGGCTTTTTGTGCTTTGGCGCGCTGATCGGCTTTTTCCTGCAACCGCTTGCTGATGCCATCTTCGAGCGAAGCGCGTAACCGATAAACTCTGACGCGCAACACATTGAGGCTCACGCCTAGTTGGTTGGCGAGCGCGATACGATTATCAATTTTGGCGCGCTTTTCGGTTTGATAATACTGAATCACTAACTCGCGGTTTTCGGCGCTGAGTTGGTTCAGGCAAAACTCAAAGCATTCATACATTTCTTCCCGGCTGCGGCGCTCTTCGACATCTTCGATCGGAGCCGATAAATGCTCGAACTCAGGCGGGTCGTCCTCTTGTTTGCTTTGTTTGGGCAACACTTCGAGCGCCAGTCGGCGCGCTACGCCGTAACAATAATCGGGCAGGTTACGAATCTCTTCGCCTTCGTCAATGCGCCGTGCGACGCGATTGAAGGTTTCGTCGGCCAAGTCTTCAGGGAACGCGCAACCGCGCCAGTCGAAGAAGTTCACCAACACTTTGCGCAAGTGTTCGTATTCCTCACCGGCAATCTCCCGATTTTCGTTCAAGCCCTGCAAAAGGCGATCGAACGAATTGGCGTTGAGCGTCCAATTTTTCTCGCGGCGCGGAGTTTCACTCACGCTCAGATTTCTCCTCGACATAACTTCTGGCACCTA
>JAYSVR010000229.1:0-20172 GCA_043718445.1 Acidobacteriota bacterium
CCGTGAACGGCGCAATCTCGGCAGATTGCGCTACCGTTCTTACCAAAAAGGCAAAAGGCAAAAGTTTATTTCAGAACTTTTGCCTTTTGATTTTTGCCTTTTGCCTTTTGATTTATCGGGTTACTTCATCAAGATTACTTCTTAGGAGGGGCTGCCGCCGTCGTCGGAGCCGCGCCACCCGGGTTGGCCTTGTTATATTCCTTCATGAAATCTTCGGTGATGTCGGTCGTCGCCGCCGCGAAAATCAACACGCCCGCCTGTTGCGCCGCGCCGGCTTCCATCACGAGGATGATGCCGCGTTGCTGGCAATAGCCTTCGAGCAATTTGCCGACTTTGTCGAACACCGGGCCTTGCACTTCGCCCAGACGCCGTTGCCCGTCAGCCTGATAGTCTTCATCCATGCGCTTGAGCAACTTTTCTTCGCTGGTCGCTTCTTCCACCCACTGGTTGCGGACGGCGGCGCTCACGGTGTTGCCTTGCGTTTGCAGCTTGTTTTTCAGGTTTTCGAGGTTCGCCTGTTTGGTTTCGAGCGCTTTGCGCTTTGGCTCGAACTCGCCATTCAAGGTGTCGAGTCGCGCCTTGAGTTCGGTGAGTCCCTGACGAAAGGCATCGGTACGCAACACGGCAACTTTGCCTTCTGCGCCGGTGCCGCCCGTAGGAACCGCCGCTGCCGCTGCCGTCGCTGCCGGAGCCGCAGGCGTTGAACGCGGTACGGGAGTTTGCGCGAATACCGCCAGCGACATCGCAATGCTTGCTGCCAAAATCATAATCGTTCGTTTCATAGGTCTAGACTCCTTCAGAGTTGGAAAGGATAAGTGCCTGGCGACAGCTTGTGGTGAAGCGCCGCCCTAAAATTATTGCCCGGCTTTTTTCGCCGCCGCTGGCGTCGCTGGAACCGGATTGGCTTTGTTGTATTCCTTCACGAAATCATCAGTGATAAAAGCCGCTTGCGCCGCATAAATCACCAAACCTGACTCGCGCAACTTGCCTGCTTCCAGCACCTGCGTAATGCCTTTTTGCGTGCAGTACTGTTCGAGAAACTTGCTGATCTTTTCATAGGTCGCGCCGGTTTCTTCCTGCTCGCGCTTGCCCGCCATCGCCGTCGCGTCTTCCTGTTTGCGTTTGGCTTCTGTTTGCAGGCTTTGAATATCGCTTTGCAATTTGGTGCCTTGTTGCTGGGTCAGGGTTTTGCTTTCCTGCAAGGTTTTTTGCTTGGCCTCAATCGAAGTTGCCATGCTTTCGAGATCGCGCTGAACCGCAGCGAATTCAGTTTGCAGCTTTTCGTATCTGACCTTGAGTTCGGTCACTTCAGAACGGAAGGCCGCAATCTCAATGATACCGATCTTGGTTTTAGCGTCTGCGGCGGGGGCAGGCGCAGGCGCAGTTGCTTGCGCTAGTGCCGACGCGTTTAACGCCATCAGGGCCATCACGGTAAATAACAGGGCGCATAGAAAATGTTTTTTCATGACTCTCCAGGTGAATGAACAGCGCCGCGCGACGCTGCGTTTTAACAGATAATTTTTTAGTCTTTAGAAAGTGCGTCCGACGCTGAAACGCACGGCGGTGCGGCGTTCGAGAAACAGCACCTTCGGGTCAGTCAGGTCGGTTTTCGCCTGTGGGTTATAGGCGAAAATCAAACGGAACGGGACGTTGATCACCGGCATTTGAATGCGTACTTCTGCGCCGAATGACGAGCGTACATCCGACAAAAATTTTATGTTCGCCTGCGAGTTGCGCAGGATGCTGTAATCGCGCGCTTCGCCTTCGAGAAAAACGCGGCGATAGCCAATCGCATTGCCCAGATCGTCTTTCGGCGCACTCGACAGTTCTTCCTGCGAAGCGACGCGACCGGCTTGATTCAGCACGACGCCGCCCGGAATCACGTCTTGCGTCAAATAATTCGATGAGGTCACCTGATCGTTATACTTGCGCGAATTGAAGACTGAACCAACGTCGGCAAACGCCGCCACTGACAAAATGCTGATGATCGGAATGCGATATTCGAGGTTATAAATGAACTGCGTATCGCCGCCAATCGGCGTAAAGAACGTACGCGCGTTGACGACGTTGCAATCCTTTGCCTGATCGAGCGTTTGCGTACAGCCGCGTTCGCCCGGCGCCTGAAACGTGAAGTTGCGCAACACCGACTGGTCTACCTGACCAACCGGCGCATCAATGCGTTTGGTAAAATCCGCCGGGTCTTCGACGGTGGCCTTGACGTTGCGCGTCGAAATGAAACTGTCACTGGCTACGACGGGCGAGATCGAACGGATGTTGTAACCGCGAATGTCATATTCGCCGCCCAGATAAAAGCGTTCAAAGATCGGTACGCCGCCGATGAACGAAAGCGATTGCGTCTCGAAAAGTTTACCGAAGGTGCGCACCGTGTCAGCCCGAAAACGCATCGCCAGCACGTGCGCCTTATCGCTGCGTTTTTTGAAGATCGGATCGAAACGTTTGTATTCAAACGATGGCCCAAACGTGTTGACGTCGCCGCCCAATGGCCCGCCTGATAATGCCAAGCCTAAAAAGATGCTTTGTCCGCGCGTCGCATCGAGCTGGGCGTTCGTCGTGTTGTAAAACAGCGACGGCGTAACGCGACTCGTTAAAATGCGCGGTTGTTCAAACGTAACGGGTACGTTGTTGTTCGGGTCGGCGTCGCGGTTCACCGCCGGATCGCGCGTCGCCGTCGCCGTCAGCGAATAAGACAAACCGAAGCGCGCCTGACTGGCGAAATTGCGGAAGCGGCTGCGTCCGAACAGCGCGTTGGCAAACACATAACCGGGCGACGAAAGACTGAGCGTACCGCCGATGGTTTGTTGCGTGAAAAGCGTGTCAGTGTTGAAGCTCGACAGCCCGAAGAAACTTGATTGCAAAACCTGATTCGCGTTGTTGAAGTTGAACCCCGAACCGACGAACTGATATTTCTGCGCAAACAACTGAATACCCGCGCTGATGGGTTTGCCGAACAGGTACGGCTCAGAAAAACTGACGTTGGCACTCAACTGGCGATTGCCGCCTGAGAGCGCAATGCCCAGCGATTCGCCGTAACCCAACAGGTTATTGGTCGAATAATCCATCCCGAAAAAGCTGCCCTGAAAACCCGACACGCCGCCGTTGACTGAAATCTGCTGTTTACCTTTTTCTTTGACCTGCACGTCAATGTCTACGGTTTGATCGCGGTCGTTGGTGCGCGTGATGGCATCTTTCTCTTTGATCTCGTCGAACAAGCCCAACTGGTTGAGCTTCAAAATCGAAATGTCCCAATACCGTTTGTTATAAGGATCGCCTTCGTTCAGCACGACTTCGCGGCGCAACACCACGTCGCGCGTATTCGTGTTGCCGATGAATTCCAACCGGCGCAACGAGAACTGGCGGCCTTCGTCCACTTCGAGCGTAACTTCGACTTCGCCTTCGGTGTCGGTTTTATCAACGAACTTCGGAATGAAATTAACTTCGGCCTGAATGTAACCCTGCGTGCCGTAATAGTCCTTGATACCTTTATAAATGTTTTCCTGCACGTTTTTCGTGTTGGCGTATTCGCCCACACGCATCCCTGACAGCAACGAGATGACACCCGGTTGAAACAGCGTCACCCCTTTTTCTTCGACCTTAGAAACCTTGTAGCGGCGCCCGACTTCAATCGGAATCGAAACGCGCAAGCCCGGCCCTTTTTTGCTCAAGCCCGGAATCGGCAAAAACGGAATGCCGCCCGTCACCGTCCCCGCCGGTTCGATGACCGGATCGCTGTAACGCGCTTGCAGATAACCTTTTTGTCCGAGAAAGAAACGCACACGCTCTAAATCGTCTTGCAGCTTCTCTTTGAAATAGATGTCTTTTGAGGTGAAGGTCGAGATCAAGCCGGACTCTTTGACCAGCTTCATTGCGCCGCGCAAACGGCGTTGCGTGAAATCGCCTTTCCCGCCCGTGAATACGATGTCTTTCACGCGTACGCGAGGACCTTCTTCAACGTTGAAAATCAGTGCCACGGTCGTCGCCGATATGTCTTCGACTTCGATATCAACTTTGGCGTCGGGATGGCCTTTTTCCGCCATCAGTTCGCGCAAGACGATTTTCGCTGCGTTCACTTTGGCCGGATCAAGTTGCGATTCTTTGCTGACTTGCGTGCGACGTTCTTTGAACCGCGTCAGCACTTCGCTTTCAGTCGCCGATTTCATGTTGCGATATTGCAAGTCGCGGATGATCGGATATTCCCTGACCTGATAAATGATGACCTTGCCGCCGCGCGGGCCGTCGTCCAAAAAGAACTTGGTCGCAATCGGATCGAAAAAACCGAGTTGCACAATGGCTTCGAGATCACGTTGCGCCAGCGCCTGACTGTAACGATCACCCGGTTTGCTTTGCACATAATAAAGGATGGACTCTTTGGGAATGCGGCGATTGCCACGAATTTCCACGTCTTCCACCAATACGTCCTGCCCCGCAGCGGTTTGCGCGAAGGCGGGCGCGACACCGAAAGTCGCGCACCAAGTCAGGGCACAATAAATTAGCAGGGCGCTTGTTCGCTTAATAAAGCGCTCAGTCATGAATGCTTCTCCCACAATGTATGTCATTTCTTGCTACGATCACGCGCTTGGGGTTAGCTGCGTTGCTGCCTGTTGTTCAGGCTTAATAATTCGCACTGCTGGCCCCGATCATGCGCAACCAAAACTTTTGACCAAAAAAATTAAAGATGATGCGCTGACCGAGTTGGCCGCTTCAGCGCCGCAACGCATGAACGGGTCGCAGGGTGAAGATTGCAAAGACAATTTGATAAAAACTTTGCCTCACGTGACACAACCCAGCATCTCGCACCTTGAACGCAACTCACCGTGCGACACGTGAAAACTTGAACTTATAAATGTGAAAACGATAGTGTTGCCATCGCCTCGCAACCCTTGACGGCGATGAACAAGCTGCGGATTCTAGCAGCCATCTTGAGAATGTCCAGCCACGAACTTTATCACGCGGCTGAAACATTTTGAGGGAGGGGGTTACGCTCAGGAAACCAGCAAGGCTTCGGCCTCGCTCATCGAATTCAGCATTTCCTGCATTTCGCGATCTTCTGCCGATAACTCGACCAATGGTTCTATTGGCAATTCGCCTGACTGTTCCGCCGACCAAGCCGCACCGCCCTGCGTGCGAAAGTCCAATCCAGTCGCGCCTAAAAAAACTTCTACGTGGCTCGCGCGCGGCAAGCGGCCTTGAATCAGCGCATCCGACAATGGGTCTTCAACAAATCGCTGCAAAGCACGCCGCAAGGGCCGTGCGCCATAACTGCGATCACCGCACGTTTGATCAACGATCCAGCGACGGGCTTCGATGGTCAACTCAATCGTCAGCGCGCGATGCGCAAGCGTACGATTCAATTGATCTACCAACAGACCGACAATGATCATCAGGTCTTCGTCATTCAACGGTTCAAAGACGATGATTTCATCCAGCCGGTTGATGAACTCGGGATTGAAGACCTCGCGCACCGCCATCATCACGCGGTCTTCGTTTTTCGACGCAGCCTCTTGCCGCGAAGCCTGAAAGCCCACGAACCCTCCCTTGCTGGCAAAGCGCGCGCCGATATTCGAAGTCATCACAATGATCGTATTCTTGAAATCCACCCGATTGCCCAGCGCATCGGTCAGCACGCCGTCTTCAAACACCTGCAACAGGATGTTGTAAATATCGGGGTGCGCCTTTTCTATTTCATCAAGCAATAAAACTGAATAAGGATTACGCCGCACGCGCTCAGTCAACTGCCCGCCTTCGTCATAACCGATATAACCCGGCGGCGAACCGATGAGTTTTGACACCGAATGCTTTTCCATGAATTCGGACATATCGAAACGAATCAGCGCTTTCTCTGAGCCGAACAAAAATTCGGCCAACGAACGCGCTACTTCAGTTTTGCCTACGCCCGTAGGCCCCAAAAACAAAAACGATCCCACCGGACGCTGCGGATTTTTCAACCCCGCCCGCGAACGCCTTATCGCTCGCGCCAACGCCGATACTCCTGCGTCTTGTCGAATCACGCGCTTGTGCAATTCAGACTCAATGCGCAACAGCTTGGCCGATTCATCATCTTGCAAAGAACTGATCGGAATCCCCGTCCAGCGCGCAATCACGTCTTCGATGTCTTGACGGCTGACGAGTGCCGCCGTTTCTTCAAACACCGAAGGCTCGAAATACTGCGGCGGACGGCGCGACGAATTGTTAAATCCGTTATTGTATCGGTGTTCGCCACGATACTCGCGTTCGCCCCGTTCCCATCGCGAAGGCGGCGGTGGCACATAACCCGCCTCACGTTGCACGCGCAGCTTCACGCGCGAGCCTGCTTCATCCAAAACATCAATCGCTTTATCCGGCAAAAAGCGTTCAGGCAAATAACGGGACGATTGATAGACCGCCGCCTCAACCGCATCGTCGGCGTAATGCACGTTATGAAACGATTCATAACGGTCTTTAATTCCCGTCAAAATTTGAATGGCGTCGGCTTCGTTCGGTGGGTCAATGCTGACCGGCTGAAAGCGGCGTTCGAGCGAGCGGTCTTTTTCGATGTACTTGCGAAACTCAGTCGGCGTCGTCGCGCCCACACATTGCAACTCGCCGCGTGACAGGGCCGGTTTCAAGATGTTCGCCGCATCCAGACTGCCTTCCGCCGAACCCGCGCCGACCAGCGTATGCAATTCGTCAATGAAAATGATGTAAAGCGGATTGTCTATCAGTTCGCGCATGATCGTTTTCATGCGTTCCTCAAACTGCCCGCGATATTTCGTACCGGCTACGATCAAGCTCAAATCGAGCGCCAACACGCGCTTATCGAATAGGAACGAAGGCACTTCGCCCATCACGATGCGTTGCGCGAGGCCCTCGACAATCGCGGTCTTGCCTACACCCGGCTCGCCGATCAGCACCGGATTGTTTTTGGTGCGACGACACAGAATTTCAATCACGCGATCAACTTCTTTATCGCGGCCAATCAGCGGATCGAGTTTGCCTTCCAGCGCGGCCTCGGTCAGGTCGCGGCTGAATTCAAACAGCGTCGGCGTATCTTTGCGTGAGTGTTGCGTACGTTCCAGACTCGCCTGCCGCATCAATTCATTGCGAATGTCCGACAGCCGCAAGCCACGTTCATAAAGCATTTCTGCCGCGTAAGAATTCTCTTCGCGTAACAACCCCAACAATAAATGTTCCGTACCGATATGCCGATGCCCGATGCGTTCCGATTCTTCCGCCGAAAAAGCCAACACGCGCTTTGAGGTTTGCGACAACGGCAAATCAACCGCCGCCGTCAGCCGTTCGCGCAACGTCGTACGCCCTTCCAACTCGCGGCGCACGGCTTCAATGCTCAGGTGCGAACGCTGAAAGAAACGTGGCGTCAGCGTTTTATCTTCGCGCACCAAGCCTAACAAAATGTGTTCGGGTTCGATTTGTTTCGCGCCCATCTGATTGGCTTCATAGCGGGCGAAGAAAATAACGCGGCGGGCTTTTTCGGTATAACGTTCGAACATCCTGCTCCTAAATCCAGCTTGTTACAGCTTGTCTTGGTGACTCTTTGTTTTGCACTGAAATTTCAGCGCGGAACCTTCTTCAGTTTGGGGCAGCAACGCAGTGATCTAAGTTTATTCGTTAAAATTGGTAGTTAGGATTCATCCTCAAACAAGCGGCCTTTTTCTAGCCGCAACACGCGATTACAGGCGCGCGCGAATTCCCGATTGTGCGTCACGACCACCGAAGTCAAACCGTCTTCGCGTTGCAACTGCCGCAACAACGCCTGTATCTCAGCTCCCGTGCGTTCATCCAGATTGCCCGTCGGTTCATCCGCCAACAAAAGCTGCGGACGGTTCGCCAACGCACGAGCTAAAGCTACGCGCTGTTGCTCGCCACCCGAAAGCTCAGTGGGAAAATGCTCTGCGCGCGCAGCCAACCCGACGCGCTCTAACAAAACATCTGCGCGCTCAACGGCCTGTGCGTGCGGCGTGCCGCCCAATAACAAAGGCATCGCCACGTTTTCCCGCGCAGTGAACTCCGGCAATAAATGATGGTGTTGAAAGACGAATCCTATCGCCCGATTGCGAAAGTGAGCCGAGTCTAGTTCAGCCATTTTTGCGATGTCAAACTCGCCTATGAATACGCTGCCCGATGTCACCTGATCGAGTCCGCCCAGTAAATGCAATAACGTAGACTTCCCCGCCCCTGACTCGCCCACAATCGCCACCATCTCGCCTTTAGCTACCGCCAAATTTAAGTTATCGAATACGCGCACCGCTTCAACGCGGCCTGCGTAAGTCTTGCTGAGATTGATGGCGCGCAAGAAAACCATCAGCTTTTCTTTCCGATGCAATACAAATGCTTATCGCCGCGAATGAACAGCTTCCCATTCGCCACGGCTGGCGAAGCATAAATCGGCTCATCCAGCGCATTGACCTTGAGTACCTCGTGAACCGGCCCGGCTTTAATCAGAAATCCGTCGCCGTCTTCGCTCAGCAAAAGTAACTTGCCGTCATAAGCCAACGGCGAAGCGGAAAAACTTTCCGGCGTAGGCACGCGGCCTCCTTCATATTTGATCGCGCCAGTTTTGGCATCAAGGCAGGTCAAAATACCTTTGTCGCTGATGAGGTATAAATAATCACCGTATAAAATTGGCGACGCGACATACGCCGTGCCTTTGTCGTAGCTCCAAGCTAGATTTGACGTATCTTTTAAGTTACCTGAACCGCCTAGCTTAATACCTAAAACACGCTTGGACGGATAACCAGATGAAGGAAATACCATGCCGTGGCCACTGACAATGCTGGGGATGGCCCAGCCCTTGACGCCTTCGCATTGCCAGAGTTCTTTGCCGGTCAGTGGGTCGTAAGCAATCACCGATTCCCAGCCGTTCGCCACTAACTCAACGCGATTGCCTGTATTCACAATCGCAGGCGTCGAGTGCGTCTTGCGGTGATCTCGCACCGCTCGCCAGACCTCTATGCCAGTGCGTTTATTGAGCGCCACTAAAAAAGACAACTGCGAGCCGCCGTCTTCGTTGTCGCATTGCAGGTAAAGCAGGTTTTCATAAAGCACCGGCGAAGTGCCTGGCCCCATACCTACTTTAGAGATTTTGCCGAGCGCAGACTTCCAAACTAACTTGCCGCTGAAGTCGTAGCAATAAATTCCTTCCGCTTCAAAAAAAGCATAAACATATTTTCCGTCCGTCACGGGCGTACCTGAAGCGTAGGTATTCTTGCGATGCCGGTCATCAAGCACCGCGCCTTCGTGAGCTACTTTTTCCCACAGAATTTTTCCCGAATCACGATCAAGGCAAATCACTTTCAGCGTATGCTTGCGATTCCCCGAAGTACTGTCAGGGTGTATCCACGCTTTATCGTTCCGCACGTGAGCTATCGCTTTTTTATCAGGAAGAACCTCGCCCTCAAGGTCAGAAGTCAGAAACACATACCTGCCCCAAATCACTGGCGAAGAATGCCCGCGCCCCGCAATCGCGGTTTTCCAAACGATGTTTTCAGTCGCGCTCCATTCCGTGGGCAGATTGGCTTGATCAGCGGTGGCATTGCCGTTCGGCCCACGAAATTGCGGCCAATTGGTATTGGTATTTTTGGTTTGCGCAAAGGCAAAGGCGGCCAGCAAGAGCCAGCCGCCTAACAACGAAAGAGCAACGCAATGGATTTTCATGGTCTACCTGCTCAGAGCTTGATACCGGGAATAAGCCTGGATTTTTTGATCTCACCTGTATGCGTGAAAAACTTAAACTGCTTCTTGTCGTTCACGACCCAAACTTCCAACGCACCTTTGGCAAGATAAAGTTCCACTTTGGTCTTAATTTCTTCCTTCGTGTTCGACGGAGAAACCACCTCGACACATATTTCAGGTGCTTTCTCATAGGGCGTAACTTCGCCATGCTCGGCCATAAAATCATCGGAAGCCCAAGCTACGTCAGCGACTTTTACACCGTCCGAAGTTTGCACTGAACACTCTGTGATAATTGTCCCTTTGGGTTTTCGTTTTTTTCGCTCAATCGCACGCCCCGTCGCGTATTGAATAATCCCATGCTTGTTTGATGCAGGGCTCATCAATATTTGACCAAATCTATTCAGCTCAATCTTGAATGGCAGATCGCGCAAAATCGGGTCATTTATAACTTCTTCCCAAGTCATATTGCCTATACTCCTTTCGTCGGCTTGCCAATGCAAAACAGATGTTTCTCGCCGCGAATGAATAACTTCCCATCGGCAATCGCAATCGAAGTCTTGCACGGTTCACCCAATGAGTTAGTCCCTAAAACTTCATGCTTCGGTCCCGCCTTGATAACAAAGGTGTCACCGTCATCGCTGGTCAGCAAAATCTTGTCATCAAAAGCCACCGGCGAAGCGCCATAAAACTTTGTCGCAATGGGAACGCGCCCGCCTTCATAAACGATCTTGCCGGTTTTGGCTTCGAGACAGGTCATCACGCCGCCATCGCTCATCAAGTAAACATAATCGCCATACAAAATCGGCGAAGGCACATAGGCCGTGCCTTTGTTATATTTCCAGACAACTTGATCCGCCGCTAACGTACCCGTGCCGCCCGGTTTAATCGCAATGATATTTTTGGAAGGATAGCCCGTCGAGGCAATCACCAACCCGTGACCAATTAACGGCGTAGCAATCGCATTGGCCTTGACGCCTTCGGTTTGCCACAACTCCTTGCCAGTTTTCGGTTCGTAGGCAATGACTAACTCGTTACCGCTGGTAATTAACTCCGTCCGCGTGCCCGTATTCACCAACACCGGCGTAGACCAACTCACTTGCACCTTGCGCGGCTGCCGCCAGAGTTCCTTGCCGGTCTTTTTATCGAAGCCCGCGATAAACGATTTTTCGCCTTCGTTTTCATCGCATTGCATAATCAATACGTTGTCGAATAACACCGGCGAAGTAGCTACGCCCATGCCTAAAGTCATGATCTGACCGAGCGATTTTTTCCAAACCAGATTCCCTTTGAAGTCATAACAATAAAGCCCTTCTGAGCCGAAGTAACTCCAAACGTATTTCCCATCCGTGACGGGCGTCGGCGCGGCGTAATTCCCGCGCTTGTGGCGATAATCAAAAACCGTGCCTTCATAAGAGACTTTCTCCCACAGCACCTTGCCCGAATCGCGGTCGAGGCAAATCGTCTCGAACTTGTGCAACAAATTCACGCCTGCCCATTCAGGGTGCTTGAATTCCTCTTTGTTAATCATATGCACGGGCGGCTTGTGCATCGCCGGAGCCGAGCCATTTTCTACGTCAGTCGTCAGGAAGACGCGATTGCCCCAGATGACGGGCTGCGAATAACCGCGCCCGGCAATCGGGGTTTTCCAAAGCACGTTTTTGGTATCGCTCCATTCGCTCGGCAAGTTCTTTTCGAGCGAAATGCCTTGTCCGTCCGGCCCACGCCAGCCCGCCCAATTCGTCGAAGTCTTAGCCGAGCTATCTGATGAGTAACTCAGCGTTAAAGCCGTAAGCAAAAATAACAACCCTGCCAATACAAAACGTTTCATCATTATTCTCCTAAACCATTAACTCACTTAGTCCGTTTCAAATTAAACACTTCCTCGCGTAACGCGCCATCTTTGTTCCGCATCGCCAAATAAATCTTCGCTGAGTCTTTGCCGTCAGACATGAAGGTCAGGCCGCTGAAATACATCGCGCCGTCTTTTTTGGCAACGAACTTGAACTCTACGAATTTATCTTTTTCTTCCCAGCCTGTGAGGTCGGGGTTGAAATGCTTGAGCCGCAACACAAGACTGCCTTCGTGTTCAAAGAAACTCATGAATTCATAAAACACCGGCTTGCCATCTTTGCTGTGCTTAAACGTACCGATCATCCGGCCATTTTCCGCTGGCCCCCAGGTTTCTTCGTTTTGCCCGCCCAAGCCGTCGCCCGTCCAACGACCTGTGAACCAAGCCATGTCATTGATCGTTGCGGGGGGCGAAGCCTGCCCCGCCGCGAGTTTCGTGGTGTGTTCGGTGCTTTTCTCTTGCGCCAGCACGGGTGCAACAAATAACAGAACGAGTAACAAAAAAATTTTCATAGCTTGCAGAATCTCCTTATTTCAGTTTCGCGGTTAGAAGCGACCGGATCGTCGCTACCAACAAGACGATTCAACTCATCTCAAAAGGACATCTGCCGTATTTTTATTTTTGCGCAGCCTGCGCGGTCTTTTCCGCAATCGCAAATAAATGCTTTTGCCCGCGTACGAATAACATCCCGTCCGAAATCGCAGGCGAAGCCATAAGCACTTCGCCCATCGGGTTTTGGCTGACTAACTCATAGGTCGTACCCGCTTTGATAACGACGATGTCGCCGTCTTCGTTGGGGAAATAAAGATTGCCGTTGGCGGCGACGGGTGAGCCTGAATAAGAGCTGCCCTTTTCCGAAACACGTTTTTGATAAGCGCGTTCGCCGGTTTTGGCGTTGTAAACATTGAGCGTGCCGTTGTTGTTCACCACGTAAAGATGTTCGCCATACAAAATTGGCGTAGGTTGGTAACTGCCGCCGCGTTGCGCGCTCCAGGCAATGGCATCGTTGGAGGTTTTGCCTTCAGCCAATGAAATGTCGCCGTTCGCCGCGCCTTGCTTGATCGCGTAAACCGGCTGATTGGGGCGGTAACTATTCGCAATATAAATTAAATCGTGTCCAGCAATCGGCGTAGTCGAAGTTATTTCAGGATTACCTTTCATAGTCCATAGCTCTTTGCCCGTGAGCGGATCGTAACCGCGCATGGCCTTGGTTGCGTTAGTTACTAACTCGACGCGTGACTTGCCTTCGACAATGGTTGGCGTACCCCACGAGGGGATTTCTTCGCGGCTGGTTTTCCAGAGTTGCTTACCCGATTTAA
The DNA here is from genome assembly GCA_043718445.1 of Acidobacteriota bacterium. GTDB lineage: Bacteria > Acidobacteriota > Blastocatellia > RBC074 > RBC074 > JACPYM01. The sequence goes on from JAYSVR010000229.1 coordinate 12,856, forward strand.
TATCCCACGCGGCTAGGTAAGAACCTTGCTGAACGTCTACCTGCAAAATAACTGAGTTTTTATAAATAATCGGCGAGGTCGCCGTACCCCATTGATAATCGGCGTCAAAGAACCAGCCGGAATCTAACGCGCCGAGGTCTTGCTTCCATTTCAGTTTGCCTTTGGTGTCGAAGCAATACAGCCCGCCTTCGGTACCGAAAAAGGCGATGACGTTTTTGCCGTCAGTCACAGGCGTAGAGTTCGCGTGCGTGGCTTTAGTGTGACGTTTTATTTTGGGCAAACCTTCGGCGGCGACTTTATCCCAAATTACTTTGCCGGTTTTCTTGTCGAACGCCATCACGCGCCACGAATACTTGGCGGTTTCGTTGACGGAATCTACGTCGCCGTAAGGCCCGGCTTTGAAAAACGGATTGGCTTCGGCGCTCACCGCTGTCACGACGTATACGCGATCTTCCCACACGACGGGACTAGCGTGCGCCAAACCAGGGATGGCGACTTTCCATGCGATATTTTCGTTTTTCTCGACGTTCCATTTCGTAGGCACGGGCTTTCCGTCGGCTACGCCATTGGCGCGTTCGCCGCGGAATTGCGGCCAGTTTTGCGCTTGCACAGAAAGGCAGAGAAATAAGCAGAGACAAAGCGAATAAACGAACTTCATTATTTAACTTCCTCCTTCTTCAACACGGTTTGAAACGTACCGTTCTTGAGCGTCGTGCCTGTGACTTTGTCGGCTTCGACGATGAACGTCAGACTCAAACCGTCCTGCTCGGCGGCATCGAACACGTGTTCTTTCACCGGCACTAAGGTCATTTCAGAACCATTCGCCGCGCCAATCAGCTTGCCGTCTTTGAGCGCAACTAGAATCGTCAGCGTTTCATTTTTGAATTTGCCTTCATACGATTTGAGCTTATCGGCGCTGACGGCGAACGGCACGGTATCTTTGGCTCCGGCGGCTTTGAGCAATTCGATAACGTCCGCATGTTTTTTGCTTTTGGCGGTGGCGAGGTATTTATCGAGCCGTTCTTGCGGGAACTTGCCTTTCTCTAAAGCGGTTTTCACCAATGCCGCGTGATTGCCATTTACGCCGTACCCCATCGCCATCTCGACTTCTTTCGCGCCTTTCTCGACCAAGAGGCGCATCACTTCAGCGTTGCCTTTGCCCGAAGCCCAGCCGAGCGGCGTCGCCTTATAAAACGTATCCTGAATGTTCGGATTGGCTCCAGCTTCGAGCAACAGCTTGACGATCTCAACATTGCTACGGTCGCAGGCGAAAAACAGTGCCGTCGCGCCATAAGGTGATTTAGCCTCTATGTCAGCGCCTTGGGCGAGCAGTGATTTGACCAACTCAAGGTTGCTCTTGCGCGTCGCCGCGAGCAATTCGTCATTGATTGCCTTTTTGTCTGGCGCAATTTGTGCTGCCACGGAAAGCGACAGCGTCAGAAGCAAAATACTAGTCAACCATTTTTTCATTGTTATAACTCCACAAAACTCGCCGAAGCCTCCAATGATTTGGCTGAACGCAAGGTGTGATGCTGTGCTTCGGTCTTTGCTTTTACGAGACTCTTCGTCTTTAAGTTTCTGGGAAATCGCTCTTCCTTCTACATCACACCTTCGAGCGTTTCCTTGCGCAACAAGTCCACTACGGCGGTCAGATCGCCGCCCGATTGTTCGTAAGCGCGCAACTGGCGGTCAGCGCTGGTTCCGTTTGCCATAATCGTGTGAACGTAATTGATTTCGTTGCGGCAACCGAGTTCGTCTACAACATCGTCAACGAATTCGAGCAATTCAATAATCAGGTCGCGGATGGGAACTTCAATGCGTTTGCCAAAATCAATCAGCTTGCCGTCGAGTCCGTAACGCGCCGCGCGCCATTTGTTTTCTTCGATCAACGAACGGCGATACAGCCTGAAGCCGAGGTTCTGCCGATATAACCGATAGAGTTTCGCCGTGATGGCTTGCAAGAGCGCAGCGACGCAAATGGTTTCATCCACTTTGGTCGGAATGTCGCAGATGCGATATTCCAACGTAGGGAAAAACGGATGCGGGCGCACGTCCCACCAAATCTTTTTGGCGTTATCAATGCAGCCCGTCTGGGTGAGCAAGTTTACGTAGCTCTCAAACTCACCGAACGAACTAAAATAATCGGGCATGCCCGTGCGCGGGAATTGTTTGAAGACCTCGTAACGATAACTTTTCATCCCCGTGTTGCGCTTGATCCAGAACGGCGAACTGGTCGTGAGCGCATAAACGTGCGGCAAGAAATAACGCGCAGCATTCATCACGGCGATAGAGGCTTCTTTGTCTTCGATGCCGACGTGAACGTGCATGCCGAAAATCAACAAGGCGCGCGCCGACTGTTGCAGTTCCTCAATCATCTGGGCGTAGCGTTCGTTTTCGGTGATTTCCTGGTCGGCCCAATGCGAGATGGGATGCGTCGAAGCTGCGACGAAAGCGAGTCCTTTGCGGTGCGCGAGTTCGGCGATGGCGCGACGCAACTTGATCACGTCTTCGCGGGCTTCCTGCACGTTGCGGCAGATGCCCGTGCCGACTTCGATCATGGATTGGTGCATTTCGGGCTTGACCTGTTCGCCCAACAGCATGCGGCCTTCGTCCAAAATCTCGTTCACCCGCGAACGCAACTCGCGCGTCTGCGGGTCAATGATCTGAAATTCTTCTTCAATACCAAGAGTGAATTCGTTGTCGAACTTCATAAGGTCGCGCTCCTCAAAATGAAGTGGCTGTCAAGCGAACGCCCAACGCAAGCCACGATGTGTGATGACAAGGATGCAGAACTGCCTGGTTAGTAAATGGATAGTGAACTACGAGTTTTACGGTCTTTGATACGGCGCGGATGGTATGCGGTTTCCAGAGGCGGGGCAAGATGCGAATCGTTGTTGGCTTGATTGCGAAGGCATCGTCAGGCGTTTAGCATGCCACCGTCTTCAAACAGTCAGTGAAAGGGAAAACACCATGTCAATAAGCGTTGTAGATGATGTGAAAGCGAACGAGTTGGCTTATCAGCAAATGCGGGCGGAATTAGAAAGGACGCATTGGCATCAATGGGTCGTGATAGTCCAAGAGCAATTGATAGCTGTCGCCTCCGCACGAGATGAGGCCTTGCGACAAGCTGGAAGCTCAACGGCGACGTTGAGCCGCTTAGTCAGAAAGGTCGGCGAAGAATTGCCCAAGGTGGTGCGTAAGTTGTGAGCAGCCACGTCTTTCCTTTTCACGCTCAGTCACCTGCTGTCACGCTCACCTTGTTGACACCTGACACCACTCTCGCACAACCACCGGCAAGACGCCTGACGATGCTGGCAGACACAGGCTTTTCAGATTACCTGCAACTTGATTGGGATACCTTCACGGCACTGGGCCTGCAACAACACACATTGGGCAGCATCAAATCAGCACTGGCCGATGGTTCAGAAGTCACTGACATTTTAGCCTCTGTGCGTGTCGTGATTCCTGAATGCGGCATTGGTCGGATCATGCGCTGCCTTTCCAGTCCTGGATATGGCGCTGAGTTGTCACTGGTTGGCAATCGTTTTCTCATAGAATGTCACGCGATCATTCATTACCCGCAAGCGCAAACCTTCCTCTCTGATTAACTCGCACGCAAAGACGAAACGCCTGCGACGGCACGTTACTGCCATCACAGGCGTTTCAATAAAACACGCTACTCGCAATTTTATTTTGCTTTCTTCGCCGCAGGTTTCTTCAGTTCGCCCGTCGCCGCTTTGCGCGTACGCTTCGGTTTGACGGGTTCTGAGATTTCATCAATCACCGCCGAAATCGCTTTTGACGCGGAGTGCGCGACGTTCACTGCGCCCGTGAGATGCACTGTGGTTTCGTCGTTTTCGGGGTGCAGCCATTTATTCCAGCGGTGATAGCGCGCGGTTGGCGCTCCGTTCACGGCGTAATCAACCAGCATACGTGCGACCGCGTTGACGACCCAGTTGTGATAGGGTTCGGTGACTGACCAGAGGTCGGCATCGGGCGCAGGGTTGGTGAAATCAATCGCGTAAGGAATGCCGTCTTGCACCGCGAATTCGACCGTATTCAAGTCGTAACCCAACGCTTCGTTAATCAAAATCGTATCGCGGATCATCCGGTCTTCGAGTTCGCGCGGCAGGTCGCCTTCGCTGCGCGCAACGTAGCAACGATTTTTCGGATCGTAAAGCATGACCAGCACTTCTTTGCGGCCTACGCAATAACAGCGCGTGTAATGGTTGAAATCCACGAACTGTTGCAAGGTCATCGCCAGCGTGCCGGTCTGATCATAGGCGTCCCACAACTCTTCTTTCGTGTCTACTTTATAAACATCGCGCCAGCCGCCGCCATCGTGGGGTTTGAGAAACGCGGGCAGCCCGACGTGTTCGATGATCGCGTCCCAGTCAAGCGGATATTCGAGGTTGCGCAACGAAGCGTCTGTCACGCCTTTGATATAAGCCTTTTGCGGTAAGAGTACGGTTTTCGGAATCGCCAAGCCCAGTTTGGTCGCCAGCGAATAGCCAAAAAACTTTTCGTCCGCCGACCACCAGAACGGATTATTGACGATGATCGTGCCGTTGAGCGCGGCGTGTTTCAGATAAGACCGATAGAAAGGAATCTCGTGCGAGATGCGGTCAAAGATGACGCGATATTCGCAAGCGTCGTCTTGCTTGATGCCGCCGATCTTGACGTACTCAGCCGTGACGCCTGCGTTCATGCCATTAATCTTTTCGATCAACGCCGGCGGAAAGGTGTTTTCCATTCCGACTAAAATGCCAATTTTCATAATGCTTCTCCTGATGAATGTTGCCTGTCGTAACTCTAGTTGTAATGATGATATGTATGAGGATGAAATTGCGTTGGCAGAAACGACATCGCGCAAGGCCGCTTCACCATGCTTCGGGCGCAAGGGCTAGCCGCAGCCACGTTCAGTGCGTTATAGTCTGCCAAATCGAATGGGCAGTGTAGTTTTCAGTTCCCAAAGGTGTCAATTTCTTATGAGTTATTCCATCACGCACTCACGCAATCTTTTTCGCTACCTAATGCTGTGCGCCTTGTGCGCCGCACTTTCAGCTTCGGCTTTCGCACAAATTGAGTTACCTAAAAATCCGAAAGTCGAAGACATCGTCGAACGCGCGATTCTGTTTTATGGCAGCCGTCCGGTGATGGCGGCCATTCAAAAAAACGGACGGCTGCGCGCGAACGTCAAATTCCACACAGCGGACGGCGTACGCGAAGGCAAGACGTATACGCAATTCATTCGCAAGCCCAAACTGGTCGAAGACCTGATCTTGCTCGACCTCGAATTACCCGGCACGCGCTATCTGTTGGGTTATGACGGCAAGACCACCTGGAGCATCAACAACGGCGAAGTGCAGGAACCGAATCCCGACACCGTCAAAGCCTTTCGCACCGCGCACGAACACAGTTACGAAGCCCTGCTGCGTTACAAAGAAAACGAAGGCAAGCTGGCCTTGCTCGGACAAAATAACCTCGGCACGATGGCGCTCGACATTGTGGAAATGACGCTGCCTTCCGGGGCCAAGACGCGCTACGAAATCAGCCGTCGCACCGGCCACGTGGTTTATTTGCATTACGAAGAAAAGCCTTCAGAGACTGCCGAGCCGGTGAAATATCGGCTTTACTTCAAAGACTTTCGCAACGCACAAAACACGATTCTGCCTTACAGCACGCAGGTTTATGCCGACGGCAAACTCATCGAAGAACGCACCATCGTCGAAGTCGCTTACAACGTACAGATGGAAGAAAAAATCTTTCAGGTCGAAAACGCGAACAAGTCCGTCGCCGAAGCAACCATCAAGTGAAAAGCTCAAAACGAAAAGTGAAAAGTGAAAAGTGAAAAGTGATCGCCCAAGCCTTGTGTTGATAACTTTTCACTTTTCACTTTTCACTTTTCACTTACCTTATGCCCATCCGCGCCAAACTGGTTATCGTCGTATTCGTCTTCGCCATCCTGCCGATGTTTTTGCTGTGGGCACGCTGGCAAGGGACGGCAGTCGGTACGATTACGCGAATGTTGCAGCAAGACGCTGACAGCCGCGCGCGCGAAATTTCAGCCAACCTCGACCGCCAGCTTAAAGAACACGAAGCTCAACTCGATCAACTCGCTAAACAGCCTGCGTTACAAAGCTATGCCCGCGCGCTCGCGCAAAATCCGCGCGCGTTGCCCGACGGACAATTGCGCGTAACGCTCTCTGCCTTTTTGCTCTCACGTCAGCAACAATATCTGGCGTTTGCCGCACTCAATCGTGACAGCGCGACGCTTTTCAAAATCGAAGCCAAATCCGGCGCGAGTGGCGTTTTGCAACCTTATCTGACCGACAAAGGATTCGGCGAAGAAGACAGCCTCGACGCAACCGCCGCGCTGACCAGCGGCGAAAATTTCGTATCAGAGATCGTGGCGGGCAGTGGTAATCCATTTTTGTGGGTCGTAGTTCCGCTGCGCAACGAAGCGAATGAACTCTCCGGCGCGCTGGCGGGCAAGCTCTCGGTGAATGAATTGCTGACCGCTGCCATCGGGCCGCGCAGCCAGCCGATTACTGATTTGAAAGCGCCAGCGCGACAGTTTTGGCGTCAGACCTTGGTGCTGAGTCCGTCAGGCACTGTGCTTTACGCGGCAGATGTGACCAAACAAGGGCGCAATTACACCGAAGCCGAAGCCTTCGCCAAGTTTCAGCGTCCGTTTGCGGCCCTGTTGCGCGGCGAAGAGCAAGACCGCAGTTGGAACGATTGGCTCTTGCACCATCGCGCGCGCGTGGCGACGCCGAAGCTGGCAATCATCGCGCTCGAACAATATGACCAAGCCATCAGCGGGTTGGAATACGACGCGATGATTATGTTTTTGCTGACGCTGGTGCTGGCGGTCGTCGCTACGCTGACGTTGTATTACCTCATCAGCAACATCACGCAATCCATTCGCCGCGTGACGACGGGCGCGCAAGCGATTGCTTCCGGCGATTTGAATCACCAGATCAACGTCAAGACCAACGACGAAACCCGCGTATTGGCACACGCCTTCAACCGCATGGCCGCGAAGCTGCGCGAGATGATTAAGAAAGAAGGCGAACAGAAACAGTTCGAGTCCTTCGCGCGTTTGTCAGCCGTACTCACGCACGATCTGAAAAACCAAATCCTTTCGCTGTCGTTGCTAGTGTCGAACATGGAAAAGAAGTTCAACCGCGAAGGCTTTCGCGAAGACGCCATGCGTACGCTGTCAGACACCGTAGACAACCTGCAAAACCTGGTCGCCAAACTCTCTGACCCGCGCACGCCGACCAAGCGGGTACGCGAACGCGCCAACCTCAC
>JAYSVR010000230.1:0-20127 GCA_043718445.1 Acidobacteriota bacterium
CGTTGATGCCGGTGTGTTGTTCGAATCCGTCTTTGATCGCGCGCAAGGCGTCAATCGGCGTGATGTAACGCACGCCGTCTTTGACCAGCGCGTTCGACAGGCGGTTGATGATGTAACGCGGCGAGATGCCGTCCATACCTTCGCGGACGGTTTCGGCCTTGAGTTCTTTCACGTCGCGCGCCTTGAAACCTTCGACATCTTCGCCGTCATAGAGCTTCATTTTTTTGGCGAGGTCTACGCTGGCGCGTTTGGGGTCTTCGAGGCGCGTGAGTACGGCGAACATGGCCGCGACGCGCAAGGTGTGCGGCGCGAGATGAATGTTGCGCAGGATTTCGCTTTGGTTGAGCAGCTTCTGATAAATGCGTTCTTCCTGCGAAACCTTCAGGTTATAAGGAACCTTGATGAGAATGATGCGGTCTTGCAAGGCTTCTGATTTCTTGTTGCCGACAAACGCGCTGTATTCGTTCTCATTCGTATGCGACACGATGACTTCATCGGCATAGATCATCGCAAAGCGTCCGGTCTTGATGCTTTGTTCTTGCGAGAGCGTCAGCAGCGAATAAAGAAACTTCTCATCGCTTTTTAATATTTCGATGAATTCCATCAAGCCACGATTGGCAATGTTGAGTTCGCCGTCGAAACGATAAGCGCGCGGGTCTGATTCGACGCCGATCTCGCCGATAGTCGAAAGGTCAATCGAACCGGTGAGTTCGCTAATGTCTTGTGATTTTGGATCTGACGGGGCGAACGTGCCAATACCGACGCGTTCTTTCTCGCTGAAGAACAAGCGTTCGACTTTCACTTCTTCAATCTTGCCGTCGTATTCGTGATCTATCATGTAACGAGTCTGCGGACAGACTTCGCCTTCGATATAAATGCCGTAATGCTTCTCAATGTCGGCGCGTAATTCAGGCGGGATGAGTTCCATCGGCTCGCCGTGCATCGGGCAGCCTTTGATCGAATAAATCGCGCCGCCCTCGGTGCGCGTATATTTTTCCAGCCCGCGCTTGAGCAACGTCACAATCGTAGACTTGCCGCCGCCGACCGGCCCCATCAATAACAAAATGCGTTTGCGGACTTCGAGCCGTTGCCCGGCGGATTTGAAATACTCGACGATCTGTTCGATGGCTTCATCAATGCCGAACAGTTCTTCGTCAAAAAACTTGTAGTGATTGAGTTCGGTAGGCGTGCCTTCGTTAATTTTCTCGACCCCGGCTGACAGGATCATGTCGCAGATGCGCGCGTGCGAGAGCGCCGTGATGCGCGGGTTCGCCGAAGCCATCTCGAAGTATTCGCGGAACGTGCCTTCCCAATGCAACTTGTCGCGTTCGCGGCGATGAACTTCCAGCATTTCTGTGAGACTTAACCGTGTGTCTTGTTCTGCTTTATTCGGCTCTGTCATGGCTTAACGTTACTCCTGGTCGCTGCGTGCAAAGCGCAGCCACCGATTGAAGGGTTATGAACTATGTCAGGCGCGTCATGCGTCCGGCGTTAATGGCGAGAGTCAGGATTGTTTTTGTGGAGTGCTTAGTCGTGTCGTTCAATCCCGAACTGCTCGAATCTCTCAACCAAACCAGCGAAAGCGAAAAGGGGTGTGTTTATTGAATGAACCAGTGAATTTCAGCCGCAGTATATGCCGCTAATAACGTTTTGCAAGCAACTTCTCTGCACTTGCTATACGTCCGTTTGAACGTGAAAAACCACGCGAGGTTGCCATCCTTTTTTCTCAGTGAGGTATTCCACCAGCGCGATGAGCGTGCCTGTTGGGTCTACGCATTGAGCGAAACCGACACCAGTGTCGCGCTGCAAAATCATGCCGTTGAACAATGCCGCACGTTCGTCGTCGCTGACCGCGAACTCAGGGAAGTTGAGCGCCGTGCGCATAGGAATGAGTTGCGGCACGGCTTCTGCCACCGCTTCGAGCGTATGCGCCTGCGCCAGCGTATGCCGTCCAACCCGCGTGCGACGTAAGACCGTGAGGTGCGCTCCTACGTTCAACGCCTTGCCGATGTCTTCGGCCAGCGTGCGGATGTATGTGCCTGACGAACAGACTACGCGCAAGGTAAACGAGTTCGTAGTTCCGCCTTCAGGCGGAAGGTCTTGCGCAGGCGAGTCATTTCGCCTGAAGGCGGGACTACCTACTTCAAGCTCTTTGATCTCAAGCGTAACTGCCGAGCGTTCGACAGTTTCGCCGCGTCGCGCGAGTTCATAAAGTTTTTGTCCGCCGATCTTTTTGGCGGAATACATCGGCGGCGTTTGTTGAATAACGCCGCGAAAGCGCGGCAATACGGCTTCGATGTCGGCGGCGGTGATATGCGAAGCGTCAATGGCTTCGCCAATTTGCACGCCCGTCAAATCGCCTGTGTCCGTGGCGAAACCCAGTCGCATCGTCGCCACATATTCTTTTTCATCGGCGGTCAAAAACTGCACCAGCCGCGTCGCGCGATTGACGCACATCACCAGCACGCCCGTCGCAAACGGATCAAGCGTACCCGTATGTCCGATGCGTCGCGTCTTGAGCAGCCCGCGCAACTTCGCTACGACATCGTGCGAAGTCCAATCGGCGGGCTTGTCAATCACGATGACACCATCTTGTGAGTGCGGAGTGTGGAGTGCGGAGTGCGGAGTGTTCATGAATTAGTTTTCTTCTTGGTCGAAATCAATTTTTATCGCTTGCGCGGAATCGTAACTATACACGCGAACGATCTCGCGCCAGTTAGTGTTGAGGCCGATGCGAAAGGCTTCGATTTCGGGCGACAAACATTTCGCCACACAAACGAAGCTGCGATGAAAGCGCAAACGCGGCGCGACGAGCAGCAAGAGCGGCGACTGGTCAGCTAACTCAATGTCAGGGAAAAGCCCGTGCGTCGCAAACTCACCGCGCAAACGAGCTTGTTCGATGCGCCACCAATAATCCAGCCCTTGCAACGGCAACTGCCCGTCTTCGCTTTCCTTGATTTCGATAATCGCCAAACGACCTTCGCGCGTGACGGTGAGCAAATCCAATACGGAACGACTCTCAGCCTGCCACGCTGGAATTTGCGAATAGACGAATCGTTCATCCAGCGCGATGTCAATGACGCCGTTTAACGCTGTGATGTCACGGCGCAAGCGCGATTCCAGCCACGCTTCAGGACGCAAACGATAAAGCGGATGCCGACGGTCAGCGGGCTTTGCGCAACGATGTTCGCTGAGTTCAGTAACCAGCTTTTGCAAGATGGCGAAGTTTTGTTCCGTGAACTGCTGGCGCTCATAACCGGCTACGCCCGCTATGCCGAATTCCGCACGGCCCGTCGGATGCACGCGCGCGAATTCCAACCCGTACCACAACAACCGCGAGCTGTTTTGCGCGGTGGTTGCCGCGCGCAACTCAATCACCTGGGGTGCGAGCGAAACGATGCGTTCAATCCAATCGCGCTGCTTCGCCGTGAGTTCAACCGGTTCAGGCCATTGCAATGCAGGCGTATGCGCGCTCAACAATTCAGGCTGCGTAGCTATCGTTACCGGCGTGAGTTCGCCCGTCGCCTGATTCACCGTGAAGCATTCGATGCGCGCGTCGCTGTGCTTTGCGTTGAGAAAAGTCAGCCGTTCAAGAATCGTAGCCGCGCGTTTTTCCGGTACGAAAAAGATCAGTCGTTGTGCGCGATCAGCGGGCTGGCGCGTTCCGTTCGATTCGGTCAGCCAAACCAGTCCGGCGGCGACGATGCCGTCAATCGTGGATTGTTCTTCCTCCGCGCTGATACCGATGGCGAGTGCGTTTTCAGCGCCGATGCGCATTTTGATTTTGACGTAGCCAATTGCCCAATGCCGCTGGCGTCGCTGGCTGCTCATTACGCGCTCAATGTGCGCCGTGGTGAAATGTTTCGTCAGCCATAACGGCAAGGCTTCGGCGTAACTTTGCCGCTTCACTTTCAGCGGCGCGTTGCGTTCAGCTTGCGCCGCTTGCCACGCCGCCTGATCGCGCAACACGACAGTCGTCAGCGCGTGCCCCCATCCGCGTGTCGCGCGCAAGCGAACTTCGCCCGGCGTCAGCGCGTAATTCATCACGCGCCAGTTTTGCGAATGCGTTTCGTCCCACCACGAAAAGATCAACTTGCCCCACTCGACGGTGAATTCGTAAGCCGCGCGCGTCAACGCACACACGTACTGATCGTCAATCCACAACTCCAGCGCCGCCGAAGCCAGCAGCGCCTGTTCAACAGCGTAACGCGCCTCGCTGGCGTGCGCCCCAGTTTCGACTGATGATTCAATGGGTTGAAAAACGGCTTCGGACATAATCGGCCTCGCGTGGTGTTTTTGCAGTGCTGTGTTAGGATTTCGGCGCACTTCAAAACTCACAGAAAAATTACCGCATTCAAGAAAGCCAAAAAAAGGACTGCCACATGATGCCATCCTGTGGCGCATTTTAACGAATTATGGTTTGTCACAATTGTGGACGCGACAACAAAATCATCGGCAAAGTCGTGCGCGGCGATGAGTGTGCGCATTGCAAAGCCGAAATGCACTGTTGCAAGAACTGCCGCTTTTTCGATCCGGCTAAAAACAATCAATGCCGCGAGACGCAAGCTGATTACGTGCGCGAAAAGGTGCGCGACAATTTTTGCGAATACTTCGAAGCCAACCGCAACTTTCCGTTGCACGAACGCAGCGCCGAAACGCAACGCACCGAGAACGCGCGCGGCGGCTTCGATAAATTATTCAAAGGCGACAAAGGCGGCAACAAAAGCGAAGACGCCAAAGACGCCTTCGACAAGCTGTTCAAAAAATAACGCATGAGCGAATCGTACCCTTACTCACCGCTATCAGATTATCCGCCGCAGGCGTTGCCCGAACCGCCGCGTTATACCATCGTGCAACGCCTGCCTGAACTCGCTGCTCCCGGGCGGCCCCGCATCAGTTTCGGACGAATGCTGTGGCATCTGTTCTTGCTGGGACTGACCGCTGTGACAACCACATTGGCGGGCTGGTTGCTGGCGGGCGATTTCAGGCAGGGTATGTTGTATTCGTTCGCGTTGCTGATGATTCTCGGCACACACGAACTCGGACATTACATAGCGTGCCGTTGGTATGACGTTGACGCGACGTTGCCGTTTTTCATCCCTTCGCCCTTGCCGCCTGTCGGCACGTTCGGCGCTTTCATCAAAATCAAATCGCCGATTCCTTCGCGGCGCGCGCTATTCGACATAGGCATCGCCGGGCCGCTCGCGGGTTTCGTTTTCGCTTTGCCCGTGGCCTTCGCCGCGCACTATTTTGCCCAAGGCGCTGCGCCGACCATCGGCGACGGCGAAGCGATTACGTTTAACGATCCGCTGCTTTTCAAGTTCTTCATCCTGTTGTTTCACTTGCCAACGCATTTGGATGTCAGCCCGATTTGGTTTTCGGCGTGGTTCGGATTGCTGATGACCGCGCTCAACCTAATGCCCGTCGGTCAACTTGATGGCGGGCACGTCACCTATGCCTTGTTTGGCGCGCGCGGGCATCGCGCCATCGCGCTCACGGTTTATCTGAGTGTGCTGGTGTTGGCGTTTTATTCTTATCAAACCGGCGGCTGGCTGGGTTGGTTCGTTTACGCCGGATTGCTCACGATTATGATGCGCGTCGGACATCCGATGTTGATGGATGAAACCGAACCGCTGGGACTCGCGCGCTGGCTGGTCGCCTTGATTGGATTGCTGGTTTTTGTGCTTTGCTTTATGCCGATGCCGATTACGTTTTAACGATAAATGGAATACAGGAGACAGGAGACAGGAGACAGGAGACAGGAGACAGAATAAGGAGTTGACGCACTGCGTCCGAATTCTGACTTCTGACTCCTGACTCCTGACTCCTGTATTCCCGCCGTCTTTAACGAGGAGAGAATTTATGACGCTTTATGCTGCGGATGTGATGGTGAGTGATGTTTTAACGGTTCGTGAAGACACGCCGCTCAAAGAAGTCGCGGCGTTGCTCAAAGAGCGAAAGATCACCGGCGTGCCGGTCGTCAACGCCGCTGGCGAATTGCGTGGCGTGTTGTCAGAGTCTGACATCGTCCGCAAAACGACGAGCATCGGCGCGTGGTCGCCCAACAATGCCGGACAAGTCATGACCAGCAACGCTGTCACGGTGGCTCCGACTGAAACCTTACAGCGCGTTTGCGAACTGATGTATAACCGCCGCATTCACCGCGTCGTCGTTGCCGAAGGCACGCAAATTCGCGGCATCATCACGACGATGGATGTGATGCGCGCCATCGCTACGACCTTGAAACAAAAGAGCGAAGACATGTTTGCCAGTTGAATTGTGTCGTTGAATTGTGCAGTTGCGAAATGGTTATTTCTTTTTCGGCCCCGGTGGAGATTTGATGCCCCACAGGTCTTTCATTGCTTCAGCCCCAGGGATGAATTTCTCCCACATTTGCGGCGCATTGGCGCTCATTTCCAGAAAGCCGCGAAAGCGACGGTCGAACTCTTCCTTCGTTTTCAGATAAGCGTCAAAACTGCTCGCCAGATAGTTGCTGAAAAAATCTTTCGCCGCGCCTTCTTCTGAACGCAGCAACTGAAAGAGAAACGGCAACGGCAGCAAGTTCTTCTGATTCTTCTCTTCTTCCAAAATCGCCTGAATCAACACAGCTTTCGTCACGTCTTCATTGCTGGCGGAATCAACTACGCGCACGTCGTAACCGCTGCGCACAATGGCGATGATGTCCTGATAGGTGACGTAACCCTTCGTCTCAGTGTTATAAAGCCGTCGGTTGCCGTAACGTTTAATGACGACGCAATCAGGTGCAGTCTGGTCATTAGGTGTTTCGGTCTTTGCTGTCGGCGCGGCTTTTTTCGTAGCTTTTTTTGTAGCTTGTCGTGGCATCTCTTGGTCGTCCCTTCGCCGTGTCCGTAGCCCGCCGTAAGACTTGTCATTACCTACATCTTTGAACCTTGCGATACCTGCCTTTTGCCCTGGAAGGGCTGTGGATATTAGCCGGTGGTGAAACCACCGGGAGCGAAGCGAAAAATTATCGCACCCCGGATGGGGTGCTGGACAATCAATGAATCGCAAAAGCCATTATTGTCCCGCGCTCCTGCCGGAGCGCAACGGCAATAATGACGGCCTCTCCGGTGGTTTCACCACCGGCTAATATCCGCTGCGCCTTCGGCGCAAAGCGGAAAGATGCGGGAAATGGCAAGCCGTAAGAGGGGGCTACCTCGGCATTGCGTACTCGTCTTCTGAAAGAGAGCGCATCCTTGAGCTAGCCATCTCAGGCTACGGACACGCTTCGTGGATTGGCTTATAGCAGCTTTTGCAAGTGCGAACAACTAGGCGTTCTCGTTGGTAAAAATAGTGAAAGACTGGTTGAATACACGTTAAATTGGCGTATTTATGGTTTTAATTTTTATTTCGCATTTGCGAAATAAGTGCTTGACGAGTCAGGCGGTCGTGATTATGATGCGCGTCGTTGAAGGAGCGGGCAGGGAGATCATCACGAATAACGTAAGCAAGAAAAGGACAATTCATTATGGCAACTAAAGCAAAAGCGACCACCAATACCAAAGAAACCAAAGCGCCCAAGGCGCCTAACGCACCTAACGCTACGACTGACGCGACGCAGCAAGCGACCGAGTGGGCCGCGCAAGTCGTAGAGCATCTTGTCACCGCGCAAAAGAACTGGATCGAAATCACGCAACAGCAAAACGCGCTGACGATGAAAGCCATCGAAGAAGGCATGAATTTTTATCGCACGGCTCCTACGCCCGCTTTGGGCGACTGGGCGCGGCAGGGTTACGAAGGCTTTGTCGAAGCGCAAAAACGCTGGTCAGAAATCGCTTCGCAACAAAGCGGGCAAATGTTCGAAGCCCTGCGTGACGGCGTGAGTTTTAATCCAGCCGATGCGATGGGAATGATGCCAAATGCAGTAATGGACTCAATGGGGCAAGGCATGGACACCGTCATCAAAGCCCAATCGCAATGGTTGGATTTCGCCGCGCAATCGAACGCGCAAGCGATTCAGGCGATGAAAGAAGGATTGAATCTCGACGACAATTCGCCCGCCGCCGCGTTGGCTGATTTCGCGCAACAGGCCGTGACAAATTACGTCGAAGTGCAAAAGCGCTGGCTTGATCTGGCAACGCAACTGCCGTTTATGCGTTCAAATAAATAACCGAATCATTTCCCCGGTGGAACTCACCGAACTGGATGAGCGCGCGGATGGCGCATCGTAAGTATTCTGCTTTAAGATGACAGCCATTCACGACGTTCATCTTTTTTCTTTTCAGGAGACGCACAACATGGCGACAGCTTCGCAACGCAGCTATCCGCAAACGGTCAAACTCGACGGGCTCAACGGAACGAAAGTCACCTTGCGCTTGATGACGCGCGCCGACGCCGAAAAATCCGTTCAGTTCGCGCTCGCCTTGCCCGAAGAAGACCTGATGTTTCTGACGATTGACATCACCGACGCCAGTGACATGGCGCAATACGTGCAAGCCGTCGAGAGCGGACACGCGCTGACCGTGCTGGCCGAAGCCGAGGGACGTTTCGTCGGTTACGGGAGCCTGAATGTCAGCCGCCCGCATTGGACGCGGCATCTGGGCGAGATGCGTTTGCTGATTCATCCAGACTTTCGCGGCAAAGGCTTGGGCCGCGTACTGGCAAACGAAGTCTTTCAAGCCGCCCAAGCGAAAGGCTTGCGCAAGCTGATCGCACGTATGGCCGTGTCACAACGCGGCGCGCAAAAAGTATTCGAGAAACTCGGCTTCAGCGCCGAAGCAATGCTCAATGATTTCGTCATGGATCGTCACGGACGTACGCACGATTTGATCGTGATGACTTACGACGTGACTGGATTAACTGAATAACTCAAAGATTAGCCACAGAGGCACAGAGACACAGGGCTTGAAAAGTTGATTTAGCAACCTTTTCAAAACCTCTGTGTCTCTGTGCCTCTGTGGCCAACATTTCTGTGAGCCACGATGACTGAACCGCAAACTTTCGCACGCATCCCCGAACCCCCCGAAACTTTTTTGCTGGGACATTTGTTGACGTTGAGCGCCGAGACGCCGGTGCAAGATATGTGGCGATTGGCGCGCGAACTCGGCCCGATCTTTCGCATGGAATTGCGCGGGCGCGTGTTGATCGTGCTGTCCGGTTACGACCTCGTGAATGAAGTCTGTGATGAGACGCGCTTTGACAAGAGCATTCGCGGCGGCTTGCGGTTGGTGCGGCGTTTTGGCGGAGACGGCCTGTTCACTTCAAAAACTGAAGAACCCAATTGGTCGAAAGCGCATAACATTTTGTTGCCGAATTTCAGCCAGCGCGCGATGGAAAGCTATCACGCCGTCATGCTCGACATCGCCGATCAGATGGCGCTCAAGTGGGCGCGGCTCAATCCTGACGAAGAAATTGATGTCGCCCACGACATGACCAGCCTCACCGTAGACACCATCGGCCTCAGCGGATTCAACTATCGTTTTAATTCGTTTTATCACGACAAAGAGCATCCGTTCGTAGGCGCGATGGCCGATGCGCTTGCCATCACGATGGATGAGTTGCGCGACGTGCCGATGGAAGGCTTGCTGCGTTCGAGCCGCGAACGCCAGTTGCAGGACGACATTCGCACGATGAACGACACCGTAGACCGCATCATCAAAGACCGGCGTGCCAGCGGTGAAGATCATTCAGCCAAAACCGACATGCTCAGTTGCATGCTCAGTGGCGTAGACAAAAAAACCGGCGAAACATTGGACGACGTGAACATTCGCCATCAGGTGATTACGTTTTTGATCGCTGGACACGAAACGACCAGCGGCCTGTTGTCGTTTGCGACTTACGCGCTGTTGAACAACCCCGAAGTTTTAGCCAGAGCCTCTGCCGAAGTTGATCGTGTGCTTGGCCCTGACCCAACAGCGAAGCCGACTTATAAACAAGTCAACGAAATGCGTTACGTCACGCAAATTTTGAAAGAGACCTTGCGACAGTGGCCGACTGCGCCCGTGTTCGGGTTATATCCGTTGGCTGACACAGTCATCGGCGGCAAATACAAGATCAAAAAAGACCACACCATCACCGTGCTGTTGCCTGCGTTGCACCGCGACCCAAGCATCTGGGGCGATGACGCCGACACCTTCAACCCCGATCATTTCAGCGTTGAGGCCGAAGCCAAACGACCGATCAACGCGTGGAAGCCTTTCGGCAACGGCAAGCGCGCTTGCATCGGACGCCAGTTCGCGTTGCAAGAGGCTACGTTGGTGTTGGGCATGCTCTTGCATCGTTTTGAGTTGGTTGATCACACGCGCTACGAACTCAAGATCAAAGAAACGCTTACGCTCAAGCCGGACGGCTTCAAGATTCGTTTGCGTCCACGACAACCAGTGGCTAGTGGTCAGTGGCTAGTGGCTAGTGAAGAAACTGCCGAACTAACCACTAGCCACCATCCACTAGCCACTCTCAAACAGCACGCGACGCCGCTGCTGGTTTTGTATGGCTCGAACATGGGAACCGCCGAAGAAGTCGCGCGGCGCATTGCGGGCGATGCCGAAGCGAATGGTTTCGCCGTGAAACTTGCGCCATTGGATGATTACGTAGGGCGACTGCCGAAAGAGGGATTGCTCGCCATCGTGACCTCTTCTTACAACGGCTTGCCGCCCGATAACGCCGCGAAGTTTTGCGAATGGTTGCGCAGCGATGAACTGGTGAAGGATGCACTGGCAGGCGTGACCTACGCCGTATTCGGTTGCGGGCATAGCGATTGGGCGGCGACGTTTCAATCGGTGCCACGCATGATTGACGAACAACTCGAAGCGCACGGCGCGCAACGTTTATATCCACGCGGCGAAGGCGACGCGCGTTACGATTTCGATGGGCAGTTTCAGAAATGGTTTCAGCCGCTGCGCATCAAAGTGGCTGACTCGTTAGGCATTCGCATTAGCGAAGACAACAAGCCGCTGTTCAAACTCGACATCGTGATGGGTCAACAACTCAGTCCGTTTGTGGATTCGTTCGGCGCGCAACCGATGATCGTAAGCGTCAACCGCGAATTGCATCGCAAAGATGGCGAGTATGCTTCTGACCGTTCGACGCGACACCTCGAACTGGCCTTGCCCGCAGGCGTGACTTATCGCGCGGGCGATCATCTCGGCGTGATTCCGCACAACAGCGAAACGCTGGTTGAGCGCGTAGCGGCGCGTTTCGGCTTTGCGCCTGAAACTTACATTCGCTTGCGGCCCAACACGAATCGCAAAACATTTTTGCCCGTTGAGCAAACCATCACCGTCGCGCGGTTGCTGGCTGATTACGTCGAGTTGCAAGACGTAGCGACCCGTTCGCAATTGCAAACCTTGCTCACCTTTACCGAATGCCCGCCCGAACGCATTCAACTGCAAGGCTTGATCGAAGAAGAGCAACGCTTTCAGGAAGAGATTCTCGCCAAGCGCAAATCGCTGCTCGACGTGCTGACCGAATTCCCCGCGTGCCAGTTGCCGTTTGAAATCTATCTCGAACAACTCGCGCCGTTGCGTCCGCGTTATTATTCGATCTCTTCGTCACCACTCGCAGATGCGAAAACGTGCAGCCTCACCGTCGCTCTGGTCGAAGCGCCCGCGCGCTCAGGCCACGGCGTCTATCAAGGCGTATGCACCAATTACCTGCGCCAGCAAACTGAAGGCGGCGTGCTTTACGCTTTTGTGAAAGACACCAAATCAGCTTTCCGTTTGCCAACGGATGCCACCAAGCCGCTGATTATGATTGGCCCCGGCACGGGACTAGCGCCGTTTCGCGGCTTCTTGCAAGAACGCGCCGCGCTCAAACAGCAAGGCCAAGCCGTAGGCGAAGCGTTGCTCTTTTTCGGCTGCCGCCATCCGCAACAAGACTTTTTGTATGAAGACGAACTCCGCGCGTTTGAGGTGCAAGGCGTCGTCAGGCTCGTGACGGCTTTCTCGCGTTTGCACAATGAGAAGAAATGTTACGTGCAGGATGAACTCTACGCGCAACGCGATGAAGTTTGGGCTTTGATTGAAGCAGGCGCGACGGTTTACGTTTGCGGCGACGCCAGCCGCATGGCTCCCGACGTGCGACGTACTTTCGCCGCGATTTACCGCGAGAAGGCAGGCAAGAGCGCAGCGGAAGCTGAGGCTTGGTTGAATGAAATGACAACAGCTAATCGTTATTTGGTGGATGTTTGGGCGGCGAATTAACGGGAACGCGCCAATGCTTTATATGGTGATCGAAAAGTTCGAACCGGGCGCTGCGCCAGCGATTTATCAGCGGGCGGGCGAACGAGGCCGGATGATGCCCGCCGGGTTGGAATACGTTTCGAGTTGGGTTGATCTCGATTACACGACCTGCTTTCAAGTGATGAGTACGGACGATCCGGCTCTGTTTGAGGAATGGACGAGCGCGTGGCAGGACTTGGTAGAGTTTGAGATTATTCCGGTGCGCAGTTCCGCCGAGGCAAGTAACGTGATTAAAGGTTAAATCAAATGGCTCGTATCGAAAACAATCAAGGACATTATTTGGAGTTAGAGCCAGTGGCTTACCAATTCGAGATGGATGAAGTTGATGAAGGTGATGGCGTTGATAATCGCTACGACTTGAATTGGTTGGAAATTCGATTAGCTGCCAACGATGGCAACGATCAATGGACAGCTACTGACCCTGCTTTGCTAAATTGGGAAGTCACTGAGCTTATCAACTGGCTTCGACAGCTTGCTGCGCGGGATGGATCGCTCAAGCCTTCATGGCATGCAACCGAACCTTGTCTTGAATGTGAGGGGCGTTTTAATTCAGACAGCATCACACTTGTGGCGTCTTTGGCTTATGAGTTCTGGCCTCCTGCGGTACGCGCAAAGCAAAGCCGTTCTCAACGGACAAAGATTGAGTTTAAGGATGATGGGTCACGCATCCTGAAATTCGCGGCAGAACTCGAAAAAGAATTGCAGGCCTTTCCGATACGAGGCACATAACGGTTACACGAAACGCTTATGACCACCCCAACACTTAACAACCGCCTGACTTCGATGGATTCGAGCTTTCTCTATTTTGAAAAGAAGGAAGCGACCATGCACATCGGCAGCGTCAGTGTCTTTGACGGCGAGATTCCGTTCGACGAATTCATCGCAATGATGGATGCAAAGATGCATCTCATTCCGCGCTATCAACAGATCGTCGTGAACGACCCTTTCAATCTGGGCCATCCTACGTGGGAACCCGACCCGAACTTCGATTTGCGCAAGCATGTTTTCAAGGTGCAACTCGCCGCGCCGGGCAGTGAAGCGCAATTGATCGAACTGGCGGGTGAGTTGTTCACGCCTATGATGGAGCGCAGCAAACCGCTGTGGGATATTTATTGGGTTTACGGATTGGAAGGCGGTAAGAGCGCGATGGTCGCACGCGTGCATCATTGCATGGTGGACGGCCTGTCCGGCGTAGACCTGCTCAAAATCATTCTGGACTTTTCCCCGAAGCCCGTGCCGCCTCCGCCTAAACCTGAAGCTCAACCTCGAATGCCACAGCCCGACCCTACGCGCAGGCTGTTCGACTCGCTGCTCGGCGGAATGCAGGAAGGTATGAATCGTTGGACGGAATTTCAAAACGGCTTGCTCAATTTGACGCAGGCGCTGACCAATGAAACGACACGCGCCTCAATGCAAAAGATGAATAGCGAATGGCCTGCGATGATGAAGCCCGTGTCGCGGTTGCCGTTCAACGCGGCAGTGTCGGGCGCAAAGCGGCTGGTGTGGAATACGTTCTCGTTTGCCGAAGCGCGGGCGATGCGCGGCGCGCTGGGCGGCACGGTCAATGACGTAGTCCTCACGGCACTCTCAGGCGCGGTGGCGCGTTACGCCGCAGGCCACGGCCACGCAGTCGCCGGACGCAACCTGCGCGTGATGGTTCCGGTCAGCTTGCGGCAAAGCGATCAACACGGCGCGTTGGGCAATCTGGTTTCGGTATTGCCGGTTGAAATTCCGCTCGACATTCAAGACCCGCGCGAACGGTTTGCTTACGTCAATCAAAAGACCGTCGCGATGAAAGCCGGGCGCGTGGCTGATGGGCTGAACCTGTTTTCGGCGCTGATGGGCGTCCTGCCCGCGCCGATGCACGCGCTGATGGGCGCGCTTTCGTCGGCGAATATCCCGCCGGTGTTCAACATGGTGGCGACCAACGTGCCGGGGCCGCAAGTGCCGATGTATGCCATGGGCAAGCAGATGACGGCTTATTATCCTTACGTGCCCGTCGGCTGGGGCTTGGGTTGCAACTGCGCGATTATGAGTTACGACCAGCATTTGTTTTTCGGACTGACGGCGGATACGCAAGCGATGCCCGATGTAGAGAAGCTGCGCGAATGTTTATACGAATCGTTTTATGAACTGCGCGCAGCGGCGGGCGTCGAACCGATTCAACCGCAAGTGATGAAAGCGAAAGCAGCGGCGGCAGGCAAAGGACGCAAGCGCGCCCCGCAAAAGAAAGCCTCATGAATCATCTATTAGATCACCTCTCGCGCCGCGACGTATTGCGCGGCGCGCTCGCCACCATAACAACTGGGGCAACCACTATGCTGAACGTCGAACCATCTGCGGCGCGCTCTGCGATCCCCACTGCTATTACGGATGTCGCAGGCATCAAGGTCGGACATTTCACTGACACGCGACGTCCCACGGGCGTGACGGTCATTCTCACCGAAAATGGCGCGACCGCTGGCGTAGACGTGCGCGGAGCTGCACCTGGTACGCGCGAAACCGATTTGCTCGATCCGCAAAACCTCGTGCAACAGGTTCACGCGATCATGCTTGCGGGCGGTTCCGCTTTCGGACTCGACGCGGCCACGGGTGTCGTGCGCTGGCTCGAAGAGCATGGCTTCGGCTACCAGACCGGTGTCGCGCGCGTGCCCATCGTACCGGCGGCGATCTTGTTTGATTTGCCAGTCGGCGATGCCAAGATTCGCCCCGATGCGGCGGCAGGTTACAAAGCCTGTGAAGCCGCCAGCACGCAAACGCCTGAAGAAGGCAATGTCGGCGCAGGCGCAGGCGCTACCGTAGGCAAACTTTTAGGGACGAACCGCTCAATGAAAGGCGGTTTGGGCACGGCTTCTGTCAAAGTTGCAGACAAAAAATCAGGCAAGACGGTAACGGTCGGAGCGATTGTGGCGGTCAATGCGATGGGCGATGTCAACGATCCTGCGACGGGCAAATTGATCGCAGGCGCGCGTACGCCCGACGGCAAAAAGATTATGGGGACAATGAATGCACTGCTGCGCGGCGAACCGTTGTCATCCTTGCTCGGCGGAACGGCGACCACCATTGGCGTCGTAGCCACTGACGCCCAACTCGACAAAGCCCAATGCCGCAAAGTCGCGCAAATGGCACACGACGGCTTGGCGCGTACGATCAACCCAAGCCATACGATGTATGACGGCGACACGCTGTTCGCGCTGGCGACAGGCAAGTCGGGGCAAGCGGGCAACGTGACGTTGATCGGTGCGCTGGCGGCAGAGGCGATGGCCCAGGCGGTGGTGCGGGCGATACAGGCGGCTAAGGCGATTGCGGGGATTCCAAGTGCTAATGAAGTAAAGCCATAATGTCTTTGATCTCAATCACTACCCGCTCAATCTCTTCATCCGTATTGAAAAAATGCGGCCCGATGCGCACGCCAGCGCCCGGACGATAATCAACCAGCACGTCGCGTGCGGCGAGGGCTTGCGTCACGGCTTCGGCGTTGGGTACGTCGAGGATGATTGAGCCGCCGCGTTGCGTCGCATTGCGCGGTGAATTCACGCGCCAACCATTTTCGTCAGCGAGTTCGACCAAGCGTGAAGTCTGTCGCATTGAGTTGGCGCGAATGCGTTCGACACCAATCTCGTTAATCAAATCGTAGCCGCTCTCAGCCGCATACAACGCCGGAATCGGCGGCGTACCGTTCAAATAACGATGCGCGTCTTCAGCGTAATCAATCGCGCCCGGTGCAAACGCGAACGGGTTCTGATGCGCTGCCCAGCCGGTTAATTTGGGCTGAAACTGTTTCATCAAATCAGGCCTTACGTATAAATATCCCGCACCCGGCCCGCCGCACAGCCACTTGACCGAACCGCCCGTGGCGAAATCTACGTTCAAATCTTTGACGCTGAACGGAACCGTGCCTGCTGATTGATAAACGTCGAGGATGACATAAGCGCCTACGCGATGGGCTTGCTCGATGATGGCGGCGGCGTCTTGCAAATAACCGCTCTTGAACAACACGTGCGAGATCGGTACGAGCAGCGTTTCTTCGTCAATCGCGTCAATCATCCGTTGCGTATCAATCGTGATGCCGTCATCGCTGGGTACTTCGACAATGCGCGCGTTGGCGGCTTGGGCGTAGGCTTCGTAAACGTACATCACTGACGGGAAGTTGAGCGCTTCGTAAACAATCTTGTTGCGCTTCCCTGCAAATTCAAAGCACGAAGCGATCAAGGCCTGACAGATCGAAACGTTTTGTTGCATCACGACTGTACCCGCGTCAGCGCCGATTATGCGCGCGACTTTGTTGCCGATAGTCAGTGGCATTTCCCACCAACCTTCGCTCCATGCGCGTACGCCGCGCGTCGCCCACGTCTCAGCGTAATCGTGCATGCGCTCATACGTGCGCTGAGGCATCGCGCCCAACGAATGATTGATGAGATAGGTCGTCGTTTCGAGAATCGGGAATTGTGAGCGATAGGAAAGTAAGTCGTTCATAAATTTCGTGTAGAACAAGATGGCATCTTGTGCCACCTGATGGGCTACAAATTCAAAGGCACAAGATGCCATCTTGTGCCACAACCCTGATGCCTAAAATTTCCGTAAGGCTTCCAATACCGAATAGCCCATCATCACAAAAATAATCGCCGTCACCAGCCACAGCGCCACCGTAACCCAACGTGCCGGAGCGATGTCGCTGGGCAAGCGTTTGTGATGCAGATAAATCGTACCCGCGCCGATCACCGGCAACATCGCAGCCTGCGCGATGCCGCCGACCGTCACCATTGTTACGGGCGAGCCGAACACCATAAACAACGTAACCGAAACCACTGTCAGTGCCAGAATGAATCCGTTGCGATAGCGCACGCGCGCCGCGTAATCATTGCTCGCAAAGCCGCCCATCAAGCGCACCATGTCGGCATACATCCGCGATTGCGCGGCGATGGACGCGAAGATCGTTCCGTAAAGCGTCACGATGGCTCCGGCATAAAACAGCCACAGCGCCCAGTCGCCCAGCGTCTTGGTATAAATGTTCGACAGCACTTTGATCATATCGTTGCCCGAAGGAACCAAGCCCATGCCGTGCAATACGCCCGCGCCCAACAGATAAAACGACAGCGTCGCCACCGTGTAAATCACCATCGAAGCCGCGATGTCCAGGTGCATCACGCGCATCCAGCCGTGCGCGCGCGCCGCCCATTCCGGCGAACCGTCACGCGCTCCGGCATAACGCGCATAGCCTTTTTCGACGCACCAATAGGGATACATAAACAATTCGCTCGCGCCTACGCCGGTGATGCCGAACACCGCGACCGCCGTCGAAAAGCCCGTCGTAGGCATCTTGAACGTGAAGCCTTCCATCAAGGCCGACCACGAAAAGTATTGCGGCATGCTCACGAGCAACGCCGCCGACATCAGCGTCAGCATCGTGAAAAAGCCGACTTTGATCATGGCGAATTTTTCGATGCGGTCATAGCCGCCGCCCAACAGCAACGCCAACGTGATGACGGCGAACAACAACACCCAGGCTTTGACCGGAACGCCGGGCACGAGCAGGTTCATCACTTGCGCTACGCCGCCGAACATCGCGCCGATTTGCATCATCGTGACCAGCACCATCGCCGCCCACAGCCATACGATCCAGTTGATTCTGCTGAAGCGCGGCCCCGGTACGTTATTGAACCCAGCCAGCCCCGTCTCGCCGCTGGCGATGATGTAACGGCCCATCTCGGCTTGCACAATGGGCTTGATGAGACAGCTCAACACGATGATCCACAACGCCGTGTAACCGTTCTCTGCGCCCAACTTGGTCGTAGCGATCAATTCGCCCGAACCGACGATGGAAGCCGAAAGGACTACGCCTGGGCCGATGCGGCGCAGGGCTGCGAGCCAACCGCGCGGCGGATCAGTGATCGCCGCCGGGTCTAGTTGATAAGGGTCTGCGAGTTCAGCGTGTGCCATACGAACGTGCTCCGCGAATGCGATTTTCTGTTTGAAGTTGATGGATGGAACTGCGTGCGAGAAAGCGGCGCACATACTGCCGTAAGCTGGCGGGGCTGTCTAATGGCTTCTTGCCTCGTTCGGTTTAGCGCGATTCAATTGGCGCAGCTATACTACGCGCGGTTTATTTCACCCATTTCATCAACCAGAGGACACATCATCATGAAAACGCTAGTTGCGCTCTTGCTCACGGGTTTGCTGTCGGTCGCCGCCTTTTTTCAAAAGCCGGAAAAGCCCGAACCCGCCGACCTCGTACTCAAAAACGGATTGGTTTACACGTTGAACGATGACCAGCCGCGCGCCGAGGCGGTGGCCGTGCGTTATGGGCAGATCGTGTTTATCGGTTCGACGGCGGACGCCAAAAAGTACGAAGCGAAAACCACGCGCGTCGTAGACCTCAAGGGCAAGGTCGTCGTGCCTGGCCTCGCCGACGCGCACTATCATTTCGCGGGCGTAGGCTACCGCGAGATGAATTTGAATTTGGAAGGGACGACTTCGCTCGCAGACTTTCTCGCCAAAGTGAAAGCGCGCGTGGCGCAAGCCCAGCCGGGCGAATGGGTGACGGGGCGCGGTTGGATTGAAACCTTTTGGACGCCGCAAGCATTTCCCACACGGCAAGATTTAGATGCGATTGCGCCGAATCATCCGATCTATCTGACGCGCGCCGATGGGCACGCTTCGGTTGTGAACAGCGCCGCGCTCAAGCTCGCCAGCATTGATAAGGCGACGGCCAATCCAACGGGCGGCGAAATCATGAAAGATAAAGCGGGCGAGCCGAACGGCATGCTCGTTGATCGCGCGCAAGGTTTGGTCGGCAAGTTGTTGCCTGCGCCGAATGCGGCGGACTTAGAAAAGGCTTTGTTGCTGGCTGATAAACGTTCGCTCGCGTTGGGTTGGACGCAGGTGCATGACGCGGGCGTGGGCTACGATCAAATCAATCTGGTTAAGCGGCTCTATGAAGAAAAGAAACTCAAGATTCGTTTGTATGAAGCTGTGCGCGGGCCGGGCGCAGACGCGCAACGCTTGCTGAAAGAAGGGGCGACGATTGGGTTGTATGACGGACGGCTTACGGTGCGTACGATCAAGATCAGCATTGACGGCGCGCTGGGTTCGAAGGGCGCGGCGTTGCTTGAGAATTACAGCGATCACGACACCAACGGCTTGTTGATGTATACGCCACAGCAAGTGATGCCGACCTTTATTCAGGCGCTCAAGAAAGGCATTCAACTCGAAGTCCACGCCATCGGTGACCGTGCCAATCGTACGTTGCTGGATTGGTATGAAGCTGCGTTTAACGAAGTGCCGATGATTGAACGCGCTTCGCGCGAAGAACCGCGTTGGCGCAACGAACACGCGCAGATCGTTCATCCCGACGACCTCGCGCGTTTCGCCAAACTCAAGATCATTCCTTCGATGCAACCATCGCATGCGATTGGCGACTTGCACTTTGCGGCAACGCGCTTAGGGCAAAAACGTTTGGCCGGCGCTTATGCGTGGCAGACGCTCATCAAGCAGGGAAACATGGTGGCGGGCGGTTCTGACGCGCCGGTCGAACGCGGCGAACCGATGATCGAGTTTTATGCGGCGGTCGCGCGCAAGGATCTGAAAGGCTTCGCGGGCGAAGGCTGGCATCCTGAAGAAAAGGTTACGCGCGAACAGGCGCTGAAAATGTTCACGCTGTGGGCGGCTTACGCGGCGTTTGAAGAAAAGAAACGCGGCTCGATTGAACTCGGCAAATGGGGCGACCTGACCGTACTCAGCCACGACATTATGACCATTCCCGAAGCCGACATTCTCAAGACGCGCTGCGCGATGACGGTCGTCAATGGCGAGGTCGTTTACGACGACATCAAGAAATAAAACCTCACGCGATTTGGAAAGCCGACCGAAATGAATTTCTCAGGTCGAAGGGTTTGACCGAGTGATTTGCTGCAACCAGTGTTGAACA
>JAYSVR010000024.1:0-8589 GCA_043718445.1 Acidobacteriota bacterium
GAGCCGCATCTGGCAGCCGCTCATCAGCCAGGCGTGCAGGCCGTTGCCGAGGCCGTGTACGTGAAAGAGCGGCAACGCGGCGAGGTAACGGTCGGCTTCACTGATGCGCCAGCAAGCAATGATATTCGTTGCGTTGGCGATGAAGTTGTTATGCGTCAGCACCGCGCCTTTCGCGCGTCCGGTCGTGCCTGAAGTGTAAACAATCGCGGCTGCGTCATCGCCTTCGAGCGGCAAGCGAAAAGCCGTCGCGTCTTGCGGTGATGCGGCTTCGGTCAATTCATCAATGTCCCAAACAGCGTCATACCCTTTGGGGCCCTCAGTCACGAAAGGCGCGAGTTCTTTGGTCGTGACGACGGCGCGCGGTTCGGCATCGGCGACGATGTGGGCAATCTCGCGTTCGCGATAAAGCACGTTGATCGGCACGACGATCACACCCGCTTTGACGCAGGCGAGAAACAGATCAACGAACTCAATGCGATTGGGCAGGAAGAAACAAAGCCGGTCGCCGCGCATGACGCCGCGCGCAACGAGCAAGCGGGCAAGACGATTGCTGCGCGCGTCGAGTTCGCCAAACGTCAGTGCCGCCGGTATTCCATTGGATTGATCGTAAACGACGGCCCTGGTCGAAGCGCGTCCGATGAGAGAAAGATTGAATAAGTCGGTGAGTTGCATATTGGGTGCGCCCGCATCCTGCGGGCTGTAAGAAAAGCGGCGAAGCCTTCCTTTTTCTGAATTGTTCGCAATGCGAGAGACTGGGATAAGGAACGCTGCGCGGCTTCTTTTACAGCCCGCAGGATGCGGGCGCACCCAGGTTCACACGCGCTCAATAATCGTAGCCACGGCTTGCCCGCCGCCGATGCACAACGTAATCAACGCCGTACTGAGTCCACGCCGTTCGAGTTCATCCAGCGCCGTACCCAAAATGATCGCGCCCGTCGCGCCCAGCGGGTGGCCTAATGCGATGGCTCCGCCGTTGACGTTCACGCGGTCGGGGTCTACGCCAAGGTTGCGCATGGTTTGCAGCGGCACGACGGCGAAGGCTTCGTTGATTTCCCAAAGGTCTATGTCGGCGGGCGTCATCTTGCGTTGCGCAAGCGCCTTCTTTGCCGCTGGCGTAGGCGCAGTCAGCATAATCACCGGCTCGGCCCCCGCCGTCGCCATCGCCACGATGCGCGCGCGGGGTTTGAGGCCGTGCGCTTTGACGTAATCTTCCGACGCAACGAGTACGGCCGCCGCGCCGTCCACGATGCCGCTTGAATTGCCAGCGGTGTGTATGTGATTGATCGCCGCGACCTGCGGATATTTTTTGAGCGCCATCTGATCGAGCGTTGCGCCATCAGGGCCAACCGCTTTCGCGCCCCATGTGACAAATGCGCCATCAAGCGCCGACAAACTTTCAATCGTCGTCTCAGGCCGCAAGTATTCATCCGTCGCCAGCGCGACTTCGCCCGTCTCGCTGTCTCGCACCGCGAAAAGGCTTTTCGCAAAGTGTCCGGCCTGTTGCGCAGCCGCCGCGCGTTGCTGTGAACGCAGCGCGAATGCATCGGTATCGGCGCGCGTGAAGCCTTCCAGCGTAGCGATTAAATCGGCGCTGATGCCTTGCGGAACCTGAAAATGTTTTTTGCGCAAATGCAGATTGTTGCCGTCCAAGCCCGCGCCATCCGTACCCATCGGCACGCGCGACATGCTTTCGACGCCGCCCGCTACGACAAGTTGTTGCATGCCTGACAGCACACCCATCGCGGCGAAATTCACGGCTTGCAAACCCGAACCGCAATAACGATTGAGCGATACGCCGGTGACTTCAAGCGGCCAGTCGGCGGCCAGCACTGCCATGCGCGCAATGTCGCCACCTTGTTCGCTGGCCTGCGAGACGCAGCCCATCACTACGTCGTCTACGTCTGCGGTGTTGAAGCTGGTACGCGCGGCGAGTGCCTTCAACGTTTGCGCCAGCAACTCCTGCGGATGAATGTTGTTGAGCGAACCTTTGCCCATCTTGCCGCGACCGCGCGGCGAACGTACTGCGTCAATGATGTATGCGTTGGTCATAATGACTCCTTGTTCGAACTAAACTTGCGTATTTGTCAGGCCGTTAAACTCTTCGTGAGCCCACCATTGAATCTGACGAACCTGCGAATGCGCTGAAAGAATTTTATCGAGCGCGACTTGAAGAGCGCCGACACGCGCTCGCGTGTCAATCTTTTTGAACCATCGCCGGATGAAAGGCTTGTGAGGTTCGATAAAACAAAGAAAGCCATCTTCATACTCGGCGTAAGCGCCACACCCCACCCAAAGCGGAAACGATTCTTGTTTGATTGAAACAATCCAGCCCCAGTCATCGGCACTCGGTTCGGTCGTTTCAAAGCCGTGTTGTCGGAGCGCCACTGAAACATACTCCGCCAAGCGTTTGCCATAGCAACCCGAATTGGTTTCGTCTTCTTCGCCGGGGTAGGCGGGAAAAGCGTCAGAGCAAAATTCAACGTGCGTTTTCATAACCAGAGGTCGTGAAGGCTAAAAATCATCAAGTGTTAAAGGCCCTTGCCTTTGATGGCGAACGTGCAAGATGCGAACCTCATTGCTTCTGACGGTGTAAATGATGCGATGCTTTTGAAAAAGTAACTGCCTGTATTCTTCGATCAACGTTTTGCTTTCGGGAACGAGCGAGCAACGAAAGGGAAGATGGTCAAGTGTGCCGATTGCGTCTTGCAGAGCACCTACCCACGAAGACGTCTTGCCCATCGGATCAGTCTTGGCCTGTCTGGCAATCCATCTGGCTGCTTGTTCGATGTCATCAAGCGCACTCTGTTCAAGAACGATTTGATAAAGCATTTACGAATCTCTTTCAGGTAAATCGAGTCTCTGCCGAATTTCTTCAAATGCTTCTTTTACGGGTTTCCCCCCGCCTGCTCGCATGGATTCCAATCCGCGTTGAATACCTGCGATGACTTCCGCAGTTTCTCTTTCTTCCAGCAATTTTTCGTAACTGGCCAAACCCTGAATAACAACCGTTTCTCCATCCACAGCGAGCGTCAGTGGTTGCTCATTGTCTTTCAGGCCTGTCAACATTTCCGTTACGCTTTTTCCAGCGGTTCTCGCCTTAGCTAGCAAGTCTTGAAAGACTTGAGCATCCGACTCTACGCCATCAAAGGTGATTGTCTGCGTCATAAATCGTCTCCTCGTGTTGATGATAAACGTCGCGTTATACGGGCACAACGTCAGCCCCCTTACTCAACGCCCCAACTCCTCCGCCCGAATCGGCTTCCCTTCCCAATGCCACACGCCGTTGACCTGTTCGAGCGAGCGTTGGGCGCTGCCCGCAACCGCGCGAAGCTAAAAATCTTCCTGCGTTAATGATTCTTGGTTTTGATGGCGTATGTGAAGGACGTAAACGGTGTCGCCTCTAACGGTGTAAAGAATGCGGTACTGCTGAAAAAGCAGTTGCCTGACGACTTCATCTACCACGGAGTCTTCTGGGGCGGGCGAACAGCGAAACGGGAACTGTGAAAGGCTATCAACCGCCTTTTGCAGGGCGTTAAACCATTGACCGGCTTTTTTCTGTGGATGGCCTTTGGCGTTCCGTTCAATCCATCGGAGCGTCTTTCGAATATCCTCAATCGCATCGTCTTCAAAGGCAGTTTGATATTGCATCAGTCCACACTTTCTGCGCTTTCGGGCAGGTTGAACTCTTTGCGCAGCTCCGCAAACACTTCTTGCGCGGGTCGGCTTTTACCAGCACGCATAGATTCCAGGCCGCGATTGATACCGGCTACGGCAGCGGCAGCTTCTGCATCGTTCAATAATTTTTCGTAGCGCGCTTGGTCTTGCAACACGATAGGGCCACCATCAACCGCTAACGTAAGCGGTTTTCCATTCAGCCTAAGATCGGCAAAAACTTCCGTGATGCTTTTTCCGGCTTGCTGTGCTTTAGCCAATAACGCATGCACGATATGCGCTTCTGACTCGGTGACTTCTAAAGTTACGGTTTGTGCCATGAGATTACTCCTTTTTCGTGATGATAGGCGCGGCGCTTAAAGATCACAACGAATCGTCAACGTTCCAGTGTGATTACGCCAATGAATAAACAGCAATAATCCGGTAAGGCCCCGGTTCTGAATTTTTGAACTTGCCGCTTTCCAGTAACTGCTGCGCTTGCTGCAAAGACGACAGCAAACAGTATTCGTTGGTTGCTACGTCTTCAGCCAATGCATTACACGACAGCGGAGAGCATTCCGCAGCATTGTTTTGCGAAAAGGTTACGACATCGTAACCCAACAAAATCTTGTTGGCAGGAACGACAATCTCAGTGATGAACGACGGCTCTGGCTTGAAGCTCGTCCATTGCCATTGCTCTTGCGCATCATCGAACTCTTGTTCGTAGACTTCGTAGTAAAAGCAACGTGTACCTGTCAGATCAATCGAATGCTCTTGCGCTAGCTCGTGAATGATTTGCGGAGAATCGAAAAACCAATAGCCGTTGTGCCGCCAGTAATTGATGAACTCGGCAAAGTTCGCCGAGATGCATTGGCTGACAGAACAAATCTCTTTTACGCGCGGTGTCTTGATCCATTCGGCACAGCCAACCATCCGCTTCGCCATATACCCAACGGGAATCATCGTCACCGCTCCAACTCCTCCGCCCGAATCGGTTTCCCTTCCCAATGCCACACGCCGTTGACCTGTTCGAGCAAGCGTTGGGCGCTGCCCGCGACGGCAGGCAGATTGGTTTTGGGCAGCCAGCGCGCGTGGTCTTTAATCACCGCCGCGTAGCGTTTGTCTTTCGCCAGATTCGTCCATTCGTTGGGGTCGGAGCGCAGGTCATAAAGCTCTTCGCTGCCGTCGGCATAGCGAATGTAACGCCACCGTTCAGACCGCACGCCGTGATTGTTCACGTTGTGCGTAGTGATCGCGGGAAACATCCGCACGGCTTTCGGGTTCTTCAACAACGGCACGAGGCTATGTCCTTCCAAATTCGCAGGCGCAGCCAATCCGCTCAATTCCATCAACGTTGGATAAAGATCGAGCAATTCCGCCGGGCGCGTAACGACGGCGTTCGCTTTGACGCCCGGCCCCGCGAACAGCAGCGGCACGCGCGTCGAGCGTTCCCACAGCGTATTCTTCCCGGTAATGCCCTTCTCGCCCAGATGCCAGCCGTGATCTGACCACAGCACGATAATCGTATTGCTCGCCGCCGGACTCGCGTCGAGAGCATCAAGCAAACGCCCGACCTGGCTATCCATAAAACTGATGCTCGCCAAATAAGCCCGCACCAGCGGTCGCCATTGATTGTTTTTCTCAAGCCACGACAAGCGCGGTTCGGGCAGCTTCCAATGCAAGTACCATGCGAATTCCGGTACGTCGTCGCGGTCATTCACCTTAACCGGCGGCATCACCAACCTGTCGTCAGGATATAAGTCGAACCACTTTTGCGAAGCGAAACACGGCACGTGCGGCAATCGAAATCCGGCGGCGATGAAAAACGGTTTGTCTTTCGGTGCTTGTTTCAAATAGTCAATCGCCGACGAAGCGATTTGGTAATCGGCCTGGTCTTCGTCGCGTTCGGGATAAACGCCCCAATCCATCACCCTCATCGCGTCGGGCGTGATGACGAACTTTTGCGGCGGCGTCGGGATTTGCGGGGCTACGCCATAAGCATTGAACTCGCGCGCGCGTTCGGCAGGCTTGATCGAACCGTCGTGAAAAATCTTGCCCGCGCTGAACGTAGCGTATCCGCCCGCCGCCAGCGCCTGCGGCAACATCACGTGATCGCGTAACGCAGGCACAGCGCGTACGCCGGGTTGCAACGTATACAAACCCGTCGTGCCGGGTCGTAAGCCCGACAGCAAACTCGCGCGCGAAGGGTTGCACAGCGGCGCTTGCGTATGCGCGTTGACGAACGTCACGCCGCGTCGCGCCAGGCGATCAAAGTTCGGCGTCTTAACTTGCGGATGCCCTTTGAGTGGCCCGACCCAATCGTTCAGGTCGTCAACGGCAATGAACAGATAATTGGGTTTCGGCTGGGCGGGTTGCGCGTTAGCAACCGACGCCAAAAGCAGCAGCAAGCAAAGTAGTTTCGTATTCATCATTGCCCCGTAATCCTATTGCCCTGTAATCAGACGCGATTTCTCTTTCAACAACGGATCATCAACGCTGCGCTGCCACGCGCTCAACTTGCCTTGCAACTCATCGCGCATCGCTTTGTGTTGCGCGTTGCCATAAAGATTGCGCGTCTCGTCAGGATCGCTTTTCAAATCATAAAGCTCATCCATCTGGTTTTGGTGATGATGGCGGACGAGCTTCCAGTCACGGGTACGAATCATTCGCATAAAGGCCAAGCCGCCGTTGTGCAAATCGTATTGCCCATACACCGCGTCACGCCACGCCGCAACTTTTTCGCCACGAAGATAAGGCGAGAAATCCAACCCGTTTTGTCGCAAGCCCGCTGG
Organism: Acidobacteriota bacterium; assembly: GCA_043718445.1. Lineage (GTDB taxonomy): Bacteria > Acidobacteriota > Blastocatellia > RBC074 > RBC074 > JACPYM01. The sequence continues at coordinate 6,444 of JAYSVR010000024.1, forward strand.
TTGCGCGATGCGCAACATCCCTAAAATCGAAGGCAGCAAATCCAGGTTGGTTACGTCGGCAGTGATTTCGCTGCCCGGTTTGGCTACGCCCGGCCAGCGCACGATGAGCGGAATGCGCAACGACGTATCCCACATATTCGGGCGCTTCGGCCCGTTCGCACCGCCCAGCATCCAGAATCCGTTGCCTTTCGTGTGAATGCCATGCTGCCCGATGTTGTAACCGTGATCGCTGGCGAAAATCACAATCGTACGGCGCGTCAAATCGAGTTGATCGAGTTGCGCGAGCAAACGTCCGAGGTTGCGATCAACGGAATGTACGCTCGCGTAATACTCCCGGTAAAAGCGTTTAGTCTGTGCGGCGTCGAGTCCTTTGAACGCAGGAATTGTCGGGTCGAGATTTTTGAACGGCTCACTGTCTTCTGTCGGCACGGGCGCGTAAGGCGTATGCGGCGCGCGAAAGTGCAACAGCATTGCAAACGGTTTGGCTTTGTTCGTTTCGACAAAACGCATCGCTTCATCGGTGAGCAAATCAGGCAGCGAACCTTTGAGTTTTTCCTGCTTGCCATTCACCTCAAGCGTAGGGTCAATCGGCTGATTGCCGCCGCCTAAGAATCCATAGAAATGATCGAAGCCACGCTTGGTCGGATGAAATGGCGGCGTCGCGCCGAGATGCCACTTGCCGATCAGCGCCGTGCGATAGCCGTGCTTTTGCAATACCGCAGGCCACGTCGTTGCCGTCGCAGGCAAGCCCAATCCGGCGGCGTCTTCGTTGGGCGCAATCCAATCGGTGATGCCGACTTGCGTGCCATAAAGGCCGGTGAGAAAGCCGATACGGCTGGGCGAACATACGGGCGTGACGGTAAAGGCATTGCGAAACAGCGCGCCTTCTTTCGCCAGCCGATCCATATTCGGCGTGATTGATTCGCGGTTGCCGTAAGCACCAATCGTCCACGGAGCCTGATCGTCCGTCATCACGTAAACGATGTTGAGCTTTTCGTTTTGCGCCTGCGCCACTGGCGCACAACTCAACGCGACGAACAGCGCGAGCCACCGCGTAAGTTTGGCTTTCATAAGATTCCCTTGTAGTTTTCGGAGTGAACTGCGCGCGCAATCTGGCGCAGAAAATTCAGCAAGTCAAAAAAGAGGTACTACCGTGATCGGTATGGGTTAAATGCTGGAGTAAAGTTCACCGCAGAGCTACGCGGAGTTTTTCGCAGAGTTGCGCGGAGAGGAATTCGGAAGAGAGTCTTCTTTTCTCTTTTTCTCTGCGCAGCCTCTGCCAAAAACTCCGCGTAGCTCTGCGGTTAAGTCACATTCAGGCTTGCTATCAATTCGTTCCACCCGCACCAATTACGGTAGTGTCAAAAAGGGATTCTTCAACAATGTTCACACGCCGAAACTTTCTCGCAAGCGCAATGGCTGCGCCACTATTGGCTGCTGCTGTTCAAGCACAAACCAAGCCGCTGATTCGCCCGCGTCGCTTGCAACCGGGCGACACGGTCGGACTGATTACGCCTGCCACCTTCGTGAGCGACCCTGACGCGCTCATCAAAGCCGAACGCACGATCAAGCATTTCGGCTGGCGCGCGAAGTGGGGCAAGTCCGTCGGCAAAAAATCCGGCTACTTCGGCAACCCCGTCAACGAGCGTTTGGACGATTTGCACGCGATGTTCCGCGACCCCGAAGTCAAAGCCGTATTTTGCGTACGTGGCGGTTATGGCGCGCAACACTTACTCGACAAAATTGATTACGACTTGATCGCGCGCAATCCGAAAATCTTTGCGGGTTACAGCGACATCACGGCGCTGCATCTGGCGATTCACAAAAACACCGGACTCGTCACCTTTCACTCACCCGTACCCGTTTCGGCCTTTACCGATTACACGCAAAAGCATTTCGTGCCTGCTGTGACTGAAGCCAAGCCGCTGGGCGTACTGACCAATCCGACTGAATCGAACAAGCTGCGGCCTGAGCATACGTTGCGCGCGGTGCGTCCGGGCAAAGCGACGGGACGTTTGATCGGCGGCAACTTGACGTTGATCTCGACGCTGATGGGTACGCCTTACGAACCCGATACGCGCGGCGCGATTCTGTTTATCGAAGACGTAGGCGAAGCGCCTTACCGCATTGATCGAATGCTCACGCA